>DASQLE010000085.1:0-2132 GCA_035630175.1 Beijerinckiaceae bacterium | reverse complement strand
CGAGATATGGCCGACGGCGAGGCGGCTCGCCACCGCGTTGCCGCCCCACATGAGCGTCGTCAGCGCGAGAAGCACGTAGGCCCGCCCGTAAAGCCATTCCCAGGCTGCTAGAGCATGCTGCCGAAAAGTGGAAACCACTTTTCGGAAGAACAGCATGCTCAACTCCTTGGAATCGATCACGTTCATGCGTTTGATTGATTTCAATCAAACGCATCGTGATCTAATGTGGGCCCCATGCGCCGCGCATCGGAAATGGCCGGCGCCTTGTCAAGCCTGCGCGCGGGTCACTCGCGCAGCTTTCGCCTTCGCCTTTCCGCGGCGATAGGGTCGCGTCGCGGTTCATCCCGAGCTTTTGCTGCGCGGTCGGCGACGAGCCCGCCGGCGGCCGGCCCATCTTCATGCGCAGCTCGCGCCATTTGAGCTCGGCGTCGGCGAAGCGATGGCCGGGCGCGGCGTAGCCGTTGCCATCAACGGCTCTTCGGGGATCATGTCCGGCCAAGCTTTGCCGCGAGCGCGGCGCGCGTCGGCCTGCGGCACGCAATCCACAAGCGGCAGGGCCGCGACCGTTTCGCACAGTGCAAAACCCATGGGCATGTGTTAACAAAAGATGACCTCGGGAAGAGCCCCCGACGTTTTGGGACCCTTTTGCCCCGCCTGGCGCGAACCTGGCGGGGCTTTTTTGTGCCTCATGCTGCTCCATCGGTCATTCCGGGGCTCGCCAAAGGGAGAGCCCGGAACCACAACTGGCCGCTGCGCTTGTTCGTGGGTTTTCGGCTCTCGCGGAGTTTATCATCGGGCCGGATGAGGCCGCACCTGTTGGCGACAGCCGAACAATCGCGCGGAAGCCGGATCACCCGGCGTCGCTGCACAGCGCAAGCGTGGCTGTTTCTTACATGCGAGTGTGTGCTCGGGAACACATCCAGCCTGCGCTCATTCGGTTATGGTGATTCTGTTTCCTCCCTGGGGCTTGAAACACCCCTACCTTCGAAGGCGGCTTCAGCCGCCTTTTTCTTTGCGCGGCATCAAGCTGCTCGGTCGTCGCAACAAGCGCCGCTAGGTTCGCGGCGCTCATCGGAGCGCGCCGCCCGCTTCCTGCCTTGACCTCGCCGCATCGATCCCCGAAGACGACCGGGGAGGTGAACCCCGGCCCAGGCGCCGGGGGTTTTCGCGTGGCCGGGCCGCGTCCTCGGCAAGGAGTTTCAGCGTGGCGAACGTGGTCGTGGTCGGCGCCCAATGGGGCGACGAGGGCAAGGGCAAGATCGTCGACTGGCTATCGGTTGAAGCCGACGTGGTCGTGCGCTTCCAAGGCGGCCACAATGCCGGCCATACCCTCGTCATCGGCGGCGAGACCTACAAGCTGTCGCTCCTGCCCTCCGGCGTCGTGCGGCCGGGCAAGCTCGCCGTGATCGGCAACGGCGTCGTCCTCGATCCGCACGCCCTTGTCGACGAGATCGGCCGGCTGAAAGGGCAGGGGGTCGCCGTCTCGCGCGACAACCTGCGCATCGCCGACAACGCCACGCTCATCCTGTCCCTCCACCGCGAGCTCGATGCGTTGCGCGAAAGCGGCGGCGCCGGCACGCGCATCGGCACCACCCGGCGCGGCATCGGCCCGGCCTACGAGGACAAGGTCGGCCGCCGCGCCATCCGCCTCATGGATCTCGCCGACCTCGACACGCTGCCGGCCAAGATCGAGCGCCTGCTCGCCCACCACAAAGTGCTGCGGCGCGGCTTCGGGCTCGAGGAGTTCGACGCAGGCGCCGTGTTCGAGGAGCTCGCGTCGGTGGCGCCGCAGGTGCTGCCCTATCGCGACACGGTGTGGCGCCTCCTCGACGAGGAGCGCCGCGCCGGGCGCCGCATCCTGTTCGAGGGCGCGCAAGGCGCGCTGCTCGACGTCGACCACGGCACCTATCCGTTCGTCACCTCGTCCAACACCGTGGCCGGGCAGGCGGCGACCGGCTCCGGCCTTGGGCCGGGCACGGTCGGCTACGTGCTCGGCATCGCCAAGGCCTACACGACGCGGGTCGGCGAGGGGCCGTTCCCGACGGAGCTGTTCGACGAGACCGGCGAGCGCATCGGGACGCGCGGCCGCGAGTTCGGCACCGTGACGGGACGCAAGCGCCGTTGCGGCTGGT
>DASQLE010000084.1:0-2105 GCA_035630175.1 Beijerinckiaceae bacterium | reverse complement strand
CACCGCCGGCCTCGAGGAGGCGGAGGCGGGCTCGCTGCTCGGCCGCATGCGCGCCCAGACCGAAGCGGCGATCGACGAGGCCGACGTCGTGCTGTTCGTGATCGACGCCCGCGCCGGCATCCTGCCGGCCGACCGGCCCTTTGCCGAGATGGCGCGCCGCTCCGGAAAGCCCGTCATCGTCCTCGCCAACAAGGCCGAGGGCGGGGCCGGCATGCCGGGCGCCTACGACGCCTTCTCGCTCGGGCTCGGCGACCCCGTCCCCTTCTCGGCCGAGCACGGGGAGGGCCTGTCGGACCTGTTCGACGCCTTGCAGCAGCACTTCCCGTCCGACGAGGACGAAGACGACCCGGAGGACGAGGAGCGGGCCGAGGGGAAGCCCCTCAAGGTCGCCATCATCGGCCGGCCGAACGCCGGCAAGTCGACGCTCATCAACCGGCTGATCGGCGCGGAGCGGCTTCTCACCGGTCCGGAAGCCGGCATCACGCGCGACGCCATCGCCATCGACTGGGCGTGGCGCGGGCGCGCGATCCAGCTCTACGACACGGCCGGCCTGCGCAAGCGCGCGCGCGTCCAGGACAAGCTCGAGAAGCTGTCGGTGGCCGACGCGCTCCGGGCCGTGCAGTTCGCCGAGGTCGTCGTCGTGCTGCTCGACGCCACCATCCCGTTCGAGAAGCAGGACCTCACCATCGTCGATCTCATCGAGCGGGAGGGGCGGGCGCTCGTCATCGGCCTCAACAAGTGGGATCTCGTCGCCGACCGGCCGGGGCTGCTCAAGACCCTGCGCGAGGAGGCCGCCCGCCTGCTGCCGCAGGTGCGCGGCGCGCCGGTCGTGCCCATCTCGGGCCTCGCCGGCGAGGGGCTAGACCGGCTCATGGAGGCGGTGTTCGGGGCTGCGGAGGTGTGGAACCGGCGCATCGCGACGGCGCCGATCAACGAATGGCTGGGGAAAGCTCTGGAAGGCCACCCGCCGCCGGCGGTGTCGGGCCGCCGCATCAAGATCCGCTACATGACCCAGGTGAAGGCGCGCCCGCCGCATTTCGCCCTGTTCGGCAACCAGCTCGACGCCCTGCCGAAATCCTACACGCGCTACCTCGTCAACGGCTTGCGCGAGGCCTTCGACCTGCCCGGCGTCCCCATCCGCATCTCCCTGCGCACGGGCAAGAACCCGTACGACAAAGCGAAAGCCTAAGGCTACGCCAGGGCGACGCGGCTCTGCAATTAAGAAGCCTGAACGTGATCGAC
Source organism: Beijerinckiaceae bacterium (assembly GCA_035630175.1). Taxonomy (GTDB): domain Bacteria; phylum Pseudomonadota; class Alphaproteobacteria; order Rhizobiales; family Beijerinckiaceae; genus JAJKJG01. Next base: position 863 of record DASQLE010000084.1, on the reverse strand, counting down.
TCCAGGAAATTGAGCGTCATGCTCTAAGCCGGGGCTTGCGGCGTCAGCAGCCGGTCCTGCGGAAAGTCGTAGATCTTGCCGGTCTCGGACCAGTCTGGCGCCGCGAGGCGCACGAAATGCGGCGCCAGATCGTCGGGCGTCTTCAAATTTGCCGGGTCTTCGCCCGGCATGGCGGCGGCGCGCATGCGCGTGCGCAGCGGGCCGGGATTGAACAGCATGACGCGCATCGGCGTCGTCGCCGTCTCGGCCGCGTAGGTGCGGACGAGGGCTTCGAGGGCCGCCTTGGACACCGAATAGGGTCCCCAATAGGCCGTACCCTTGTGAGCCGAGCCGGAGGTGACGAAGACCGCCCGGCCGGCGTCGGAGGCGCGCAGCAGCGGATCGAGGGAGCGGATCAACCGCCAATTGGCGGTGACGTTCACGGCCATCACCGCGTCCCAGGTCTTTACGTCCACATGCGGCAAGGGCGCGATCTCGCCGAGGATTCCGGCATTGCCGATGAGGATGTCGAGCCGGCCCCAACGCTCGTGGAGGGCGGCGCCGAGGCGGTCGAGGGCCTCGTAATCGGTGAGGTCGACCGGAACGAGCGTGGCGCCGACGCCCACCGCGCGAATCGCGTCGTCGAGCTCCTCGAGCGCGCCCTGCGTGCGGGCCAGGGCGACCACATGCGCGCCGGCGCCGGCGAGGGCAAGGGCGGCGGCCCGCCCGATGCCGCGCGAGGCGCCGGTCACGACCGCGATGCGATTGGCGAGAGGCTTGTCCATGGACGCTTTTTCCCCTTCGCGGCGCGCGTCTTTCATCGTCATGGTCGGGCTTGACCCGACCATCTCGTGCCGGCCATGGCGCTCTTATCGTCCTGAGGT
>DASQLE010000083.1:0-3462 GCA_035630175.1 Beijerinckiaceae bacterium | reverse complement strand
GCCGACCGGACCGTGGGGCTTCTGACGGCGCCTTCGGCGCGGGACCGCTGATATGCAATCGTTCGACATGCTCATGCAGGGTTTCGCGGTCGCGCTGACCCCGACGAACCTCCTGTTCATCTTCATCGGCGTCCTGCTCGGCCAGATCATCGGCGCCCTGCCCGGCATTGGCCCGTCGGCCGGCATGGCCCTTTTGCTGCCCGTCACCTACGGCATGCCGCCAGCCACGGCGCTGATGATGCTGGCCGGCATCATGTATGGCGGCATGTACGGCGGCACGCTGACCTCCGTTCTGATCAACGTGCCCGGTGAAGCAGCTAGCGTCATGACCGCGGTCGATGGCCATCAGCTCGCCAGGCAGGGCAGAGCCGGCGCGGCCCTCAGCATCGCCGCCGTCGGCTCGTTCATCGCCGGCGTCGGAGCCGTGATCGCCGTCATGTTCGCCGCCACGGCGCTGAGCGCCTTCGCGCTCCGCTTCAGCTCGCCCGAGTATTTCCTGCTCGCCACCCTCGGCATCACTGCGACCGCGAGCCTCGGCTCGGGCTCGGCCGTGAAGGCGCTGCTGGTCGCCGTCTTCGGCCTCATCATCGCGCTCGTCGGCACCGACCCGATCACCGGCATCAATCGTCTGACCTTTGGGTCGGTCGACCTTCTCGAAGGCATCGACTTCCTGCCCGTGGCCATCGGCATCTTCGGCATCGCCGAGGTGCTCGTCTCCCTCGAGCAGACGACCGACCTCGAACCCATGAAGACGCGCCTGCGTGACCTCTGGCCGCGGCTCAAGGATTGGACGGAGTGCCGCATGGCGATCCTGCGCGGCAGCGTCATCGGCTTCATCGTCGGCGTGATGCCGGGCGCGGGGCCGACGATCGCCGCTTTGGTCGCCTATGTCGCCGAGAAGCGCTTCAGCATGCACCCGGAGCGCTTCGGCAAAGGCGCCCTCGACGGCCTCGCCGCCTGCGAATCGGCCAACAACTCGGCCGTCACCGGCGCTCTTGTGCCGATGCTCGCCTTGGGCATCCCCGGCTCCGCCAGCACCGCGGTTCTTCTGGCCGCCCTCATTCTGCTGGGCGTCCGGCCCGGTCCCATGCTGATGACCGAGCAGCCCCAGCTCGTCTGGGGTCTCATCGCCAGCATGTACATCGGCAACGTGATCCTGCTGGTCATGAACCTGCCGCTGGCGCCGCTCTTCGCCTCGATGCTGCGCATTCCCTATGCTTTTCTGGCGCCGGGCATCCTCGTCCTGTCCCTGGTCGGCGCCTACGCGACGACGCTCAGTCTATTCACGGTCGTCGTGACGCTTGCGTTCGGCTTCATCGGCTACCTGATGATCAAGGCCGATCTCCCCCGTGCCCCTCTCGTTCTGGCGCTCGTTCTGGCGCCGCTGATGGAATCGTCGCTGCGACAGTCGATGATGATGTCGGAAGGCACCCTGAACATCTTCTTCGAACGGCCGATCGCCCTGGTCCTGCTCGTCGGCGTTGTCTTGAGCCTCGTCTGGCCGATGATCCGGGCGGCGCGGTCGGCCATACGCCCGAAGCCGGCGGCGCGCGACGAACACGCGGTCGACCCTGTCTAGCCATGGCGGCTCCCGCGCGCATCGTCGCGCAAAGCTGCATCGCCCCACATAGTCAAGGATGGAGAAACGGATGAAGGTGCTTGCATCGCGGATCGGAGAAGGCGCGGCGCTCCGGCCTCTGCGCCTGGCTGCCGTCGCGGCGGCCGTCGGCATCGCCGCGGCGCCGGGTCTCGCCCTTGCGCAGGCGGCCGAGCCGCGCGCGCCGAAAGGGCCCATCGAGCTCACCATCGGCACCTCGGCGGGCGGCACCCCCGACGTCTTCATGCGCCGCGTCGCCAAGGTGCTGAACGACGAGAAGATCGTCGAGAACCCAATCGGGCCGGTGAACCGGGTCGGCGGCTCCTGGATGGTGGCCGCCAACCACGTGCTCAACCGGCCCAAGGACGAGAACCTGGTCCTCGTCATCACGACGCCGCTCTTCGCGACGCCGATCGTGCAGGGTATCCCGACGGTGCACGACCGCCTGACGGCGATCGGCCTGTTCATCTTCAACGACGTCGTCCTGATCGCGAGCCCGGCGCTGCCGGTCGGCAACCTCAAGGAACTCGTCGATTACGCCAAGAAGAACGAGACGCGCGTCAAATACGGCGGCGCCCAGGCGGCTTCCACCGACCGCATCGTCGCTGGCCTCGTCGAGAAGGAGACCGGCCTCAAGCTCAACTACATCCCGTTCGACGGCGGCGGCGCCGCCCTTGCCGCGTTCCTCGGCGGCAATGTCGACCTGACGGCGACGTCGGTCGACGAGGCGATCGGGCTCGTCAAGGGCGGCAAGGCTAAGCCCCTCGCCATCCTCACCGACAAGCGCCGCCCTGAGGCCGAGCTCAAGGATCTCGTCACCGCCAAGGAGCAAGGCTTCGACATCGTCTATTCGCAGGAAATGGGCCTGTTCGGGCCGCCGAACCTCGATCCAGCCATCATCGCCTGGTGGGACGAGCGCCTGCGCAAGATGGTCGCCTCGAAGTCTTGGGATGAAGCCACGAAGGAGATGTATCTGCGCAAGGACTATATCGGCGCCGACAAGGCGCGCGCCAAGGTCGACGGGATGCACGACCAGCACCAGACCATCCTCAAGGAGATTGGCCTCGCCAAGAAGTAGCCGCTCCGCATCGGAAAACCTCACCCCGGTGGGGAGAGGGCAGGGTGAGGGGAGAGGGTTGGGCTTGCCGCGCCTCGGCATAGCCCCTGCAACTGATGAGAGGATCATCGTCATGCGTACGACAATGAAACGAGCTGCCCGCTCGCGCATCCGCTCGGCCTGTCTGGCTGCCGGCGTGATGGCCTTTGGCCTCGGCGCCGCGCAGGCGGCCGATCCGCGGGCGCCGAAGGGGCCGATCGAGCTCACCGTCGGCAGCGGCGCCGGCAGCGTACCGGACACCTTCATGCGCCGCGCCGCCAAGATCCTCAACGAGGAGAAGATCGTCGAGAATCCGATCGGCGTCGTGAACCGCGCCGGCGGGTCGTGGATGACGGCGGCCAACCACGTGCTCAACCGCCCGAAGGACGAGAACCTCGTCATCACCGTCTCGACCGGCGCGCTGTTCGCGACGCCCATCGTGCAGGGGCTGCCGACCGTGCACGACCGCCTGACGCCGCTTGGCATGTTCGTCTTCAACGACCTCGTGCTGATCGCCCATCCGTCGGTTCCCGTCTCCAATCTCAAGGAGCTGGCGGCGCACGGGAAGAAGAGCGAGACCCGCCTGCGCTTCGGCGGCGCGCAGGCCGCCTCGGTTGACCGCATCATTGCCGGCCTCGTCGACCGGGCGACGGGCCTCAAGCTGAACTACATTCCCTTCGACGGCGGCGGCGCCGTCACGGCGGCGTTCCTCGGGGGCAATGTCGAGCTGACGGCGACGGCGGCCGACGAGGCGGTCGAGCTGGTCAAG
>DASQLE010000082.1:0-3613 GCA_035630175.1 Beijerinckiaceae bacterium | reverse complement strand
TCGGCCTCGACGACCGGTTTCCGGGACGGGCTGCCGCTGGTCACCGGTGCACAGATCGGCGATTCCGGCACCGGCCTGCACCTGGCGCTGGGCATTGTGACCGCTCTCTTCCAGCGCGAGACCTCCGGCAAGGGCCAGCGGGTCACCTGCGCCATGCAGGACGGCGTGCTGAACCTCTGCCGCGTCAAGCTGCGCGACCAGCAGCGCCTCGCCCATGGCCCGCTCAAGGAATACAGCCAGTTCGGCGAGGGCATCCCGTTCGGTGACGCGGTGCCGCGCGCCGGCAACGATTCCGGCGGCGGCCAGCCCGGCCGCATTCTGAAGTGCAAAGGATGGGAGGGCGATCCCAACGCCTATATCTACTTCATCACCCAGGCGCCGGTCTGGGAGGCGATCTGCGAGGTGATCGGCGAGCCGGAGTGGAAGACGCACGCGGATTATGCGACGCCGCCGGCCCGCCTGCCGCGCCTCAACGAGATATTCGCGCGCATCGAAGAATGGACCATGACCAAGACCAAGTTCGAGGCCATGGAGATCCTCAACGAATACGACATCCCGTGCGGCCCGATCCTGTCCATGAAGGAGATCGCCGAGGACCGCTCGCTCTTCGCCACGGGCACCCTCGTCGAGGTGGATCATCCGACGCGCGGCAAATACATCACCGTCGGCAACCCGATCAAGCTCAGCGACAGCGCGAGCGAGGTCGAGCGCTCGCCGCTGCTCGGCGAGCACACCCAGGAGATCCTCCGCGACGTGCTCGGCTTCGCCGATTCGCAGGTCGAGGAGATCGAGGCATCGGGCGCTCTCGGCGGCGGCGCTCACCGCATCGCCGCGGAGTAACGCCGCGGTGTCGTCCCCGGCGGCGCTGAGCGCCGGGAAGCGGATCCCGGAGCGCCGCCGTCCGTGAGCCTGAATCCTCCTCCGCGTCGCTCCGGCCGGGGATGACAGGATGGCGCTTGTTTCAAGGCCCGCTCGGCGGGCCTTGTCTTTTGGTAAGGGGGCGTCGCCCGAGTCCAAGCGAGAGTGCCCGATCATGGCGAGCGAGAAGCAGAAGATGCTGGCGGGCGAGCTCTACCGCCCCGGCGATCCCGAGATCCAGGCCGACGCGGCCGCGACCAAGGCGTGGCTGGCGCGCTTCAATGCCTCGCTCGCGGCGTCCCCGGCCGAGCGGCGCGCCCTGCTGACCGAACGGTTTGCCGAGGTCGGCGAGGGCGCCGTCATCCGCCCGCCCTTCTTCTGCGATTACGGTTTCAACATCCGCCTCGGCGCGCATGCGTTCCTGAACTTCAACTGCGTGATCCTCGACGTCGTCGAGGTGACGATCGGGGAGGGCACGCAGATCGGCCCGGCGGTGCAGATCTACGCGGCGGATCACCCGCGCGATGCGGCCCCGAGGCGCGACGGGCTCGAATTCGGCCGTCCCGTCCGCATCGGCTGCAATGTCTGGATCGGCGGAGGCGCCGTCATCCTGCCCGGCATCGTGATCGGCGACGACGCCGTCATCGGCGCCGGCAGCGTCGTCACGCGCAACGTGGAGCCCGGCGCGACCGTCGTCGGCAATCCGGCCCGCCCTTTGTAACTGCCGTCCGGTTCGCATGCAGCGCGAGCCCGGACCCCAAGAGCAAACGCGACGCGGATCATTCGATCGTGGGTTCCGGGCTCTTGCTTCGCAACCCTCGGAACGACGGATCTAGGATCGGGCTCGGCCTGTCGGCTACTTGGCCGGCAAAGGCGCCCGGCCGCCGGGGCCGCGCAGCTTTGCCATGGCAATGGAGATCACCGGCCAGAACAGCATGAGGAGCGCGAGCGTCACGATCGAGCCGACGAGCGGGTTCGACCAGAAGATGGTCATGCTGCCGTTCGAGATGAGCATCGCCTGCCGGAAAGCGCTTTCCGCCATGTCGCCGAGGACAAGGGCAAGGACGAGGGGGGCCAACGGGTAGTTCAGCTTCTTGAAGATATAGCCGAGCACCCCGAAGATGAGCATGACCGAGATGTCGAGAAGCGCGTTGTGGACCGTGTAGGCGCCGACCGCGCAGACCACGAGAATGACCGGCGCGATGATGCTGAACGGGACGCGCAGGATGGCCGCGAAGAGCGGCACCGTCGTCAGCACGACGATGAAGCCGGCGACGTTGCTGACGTAGATGGAGGCGATCAGGCCCCACACGAAATCCTTCTGCTCGACGAACAGCAACGGGCCCGGCTGCAGGCCCCAGATGAGGAGGCCGCCGAGGAGCACGGCCGCAGTCGGCGAGCCGGGGATGCCGAGGGTCAGCATGGGCAGGAGCGCGCTGGTCCCGGCCGCGTGCGCGGCCGTCTCCGGCGCGAACACGCCTTCCATCTCGCCGGTGCCGAAGCGCGGGCCGTTCTTCGAGAAGCGCTTGGCGAGGCCGTAGCTCATGAAGGAGGCCGGCGTGGCGCCGCCGGGCGTGATGCCCATCCAGCAGCCGACGATCGAGCCGCGGATCGCCGTCACCCAATATTGCGGCAATTGCTTCCAGGTATCGAGGACGACGCGGGCGTTGATCTTGGCGCTCCTGCCTTTGAAGGCGAGGCCCTCTTCCATGGTCAGCAGAATCTCGCCGACGCCGAACAAGCCGATGACCGCGATCAGGAAGTCGAAGCCGCGCAGAAGCTCGGTCGAGCCGAAGGTCATGCGGAGCTGCCCGGTCACCGTGTCGATGCCGACGGCGGCTAGGGCGAAGCCGAGCATCATGGCCGCCAGGACCTTGAAGGGCGATTCCTTGCCCATGCCGACGAAGCTGCAGAAGGTCAGAAAATAGACCGCGAAGAACTCGGCCGGGCCGAATTGCAGGGCGAAGCGGGCGATCAGCGGGGCCAGGAAGGTGAGGAGGAGGGTCGCCACGAAGGCGCCGAGGAACGAGCCCGTGAAGGCGGCCGTGAGCGCCTCGCCTGCGCGCCCCTTTTGCGCCATCGGATAGCCGTCGAAGGTGGTGGCCACCGACCAAGGCTCGCCCGGGATGTTGAAGAGGATCGACGTGATGGCTCCGCCGAACAGCGCGCCCCAGTAGATCGACGACAGCATGATGATGGCCGAGACCGGCGGCATGCTGAAGGTGAGCGGCAGCAGGATGGCGACGCCGTTGGCGCCGCCGAGGCCCGGCAGGACGCCGATCAGCACGCCGAGGAAGACGCCGAGGAACATGTAGAAGATGTTCATCGGGTCGCCGAGGATGCCGAACCCGTAGATCAGAGACGTGAGAGCTTCCAAGCCTTCCTCCCGGCCGTCAGCGTTGTTGTCGTTGTTCGTCGGTGTAGGGTTTCAGACCGATCGCGTCAGTAACCGAGCGCGTCCTCGATCGGCCCCTTGGGCAGGGGCACAAGGAACCAGACCTCGAACATGAAAAACAGAAGCACCGGGATCAGGATCGCGATCGGCAGGATCTTGTAGAGCGGATATTTGCCGAGCCACCACATGAAGAAGGTGATGAACAAGGCAGAGGCGAGATAGATGCCGAGAAACCCGATGGATGCGACGAAGATTGCGGTCGGGACCAGCACCTGAAGGACTTGCTTGAGCTGCGAGCGGTCGACGAAGTTCGCCATCGGTGCGCGCGCCAGGAGATTGACCCCGAAGGTGACGGCGCTG
>DASQLE010000081.1:0-4156 GCA_035630175.1 Beijerinckiaceae bacterium | reverse complement strand
ACCGAAACGGCCGAGCGCGCCATCGCGGGCTTGCGCACGACGCTCGGCGATTGCGACCGCACGCTCGCCGATCGCCTGCGCACGGCGGAGCGCTACGCGGCGGACCTCGCCAGCCAGGTGGAGGCAGGCGAGACGGTCATGGGCCGCATCGCGCAAATCGTCGATGCCTCGCGCCAGGTGGCCGGCCTGAGCGCGCCGGCCGAGCCAGCCGCGCAGGCCGAGCCCGCGAGCGCGCACCGGCAGCGGCTGAGCGCGGCGGCGGCCGCCGCCGAAGCGCTCGCGGACCGGGCGGCGCGGCGGCTTGAGAGCCATGCGGCATGATCGGCGGCTTGCGGCTGGTCGACGGGGTGGTCATCGCGGCGATCGCCTTGCTGGCCCTGAAGGCGCTCGGCTTCTTGTCCGCTCCGCGCCGCGTCGAGGCGGGTGCTGAAGCGGCGAGCGTGGCCGCGCAGCATCAGGAGCTGCCGAAATTCGCCCGCGTGCTCGCCCATGCGCGCAGCAATGACGCCTCGTCCGACGTGGTCGTCACCGGCGCCGTGGCCGAGCAGAAAGGCACGGAGCCGCAGGCCGCCAAGGCCGCGCCGCCCGAAGGGACGCGTCCGGCCGCGTCGACATCCGAGCGCGCCCTTTTGGAGCGGCTCGGCGAGCGGCGCGACGAGCTGCAGCAGCGGGCGAGCGAGATCGACATGCGCGAGCGCCTGCTGGAGGATGCGGAACGCAAGCTCGAGAGCCGCATCAACGAGCTCAAGGCCATGGAGGAGAAAGCCGAAGCCGCCGCGACCAAGCGCGGAGACACCGAGGCAGGCGCCCTCCGCAACCTCGTCACGATGTACGAATCGATGAAGCCCAAGGATGCGGCCAAGATCTTCGACCGCCTTTCCCACGACGTGCTCGTGCCGGTCGTGCTGCAGATGAAGCCGCCCAAGATGGCCGAAGTGCTTGCGGTCATGATGCCGGAGACCGCCGAGAAGCTGACCGTGGCGCTGGCGACGCGGGCGAAGGGCCTGTCGGGAGAGACGCGCAATGCCGCTCCGAGCGCCCTGCCGCCGACCGAGCTGCCCGCCATCGAGCCGCCGCCGACGCAGCCGAAACGCTAGAGCATGCTCAAGTTCTTGGAATCGATCACGTTCATGCGGTTTGATTGAATCAATCCAGACGCTTCGTGATTTCGGTCGTCTCCTGCCGCAGGCGCCGCTCATCGGCTCGCGTCAGGTCGACCTTTATCGTTAATCGCGCATTAGCCGCGCCCCCCTAGAGTGCCCGATACGGCAGCCGTCGGGTCGGTTCTGCCGGGATTGCGTTCGGGCGTTCGGGTTGGTGTGATGCGTTTCTCCCGCCGGCGGTCTTGGGCCGCAAGGCTCGCCGTACTCACGCTGCTCGTCTCCATGCTTGGAGTCGGCGGCGCGCAGGCGCGTGAGGCGAGCCTGCGCGGAACCGAGATGGTTGGCTACGGCCGCATCGCCCTGCAGTTCGACGAGGCGACCAAAGTCTCGGCCCGGGTCGCCAACGGCGTGCTCGTGATCTCCTTTTCCGCGCCCGTCGCTCTTCGCGGCGAGCGGCTCGCGGCCGAGCTGGCGTCCTACGTCTCCATCGTCCGCCGCGATCCCGACGGCACGGGCCTGCGCGTCGCGTTGAAGAAAGTCTTCCGGCCGAACGTGCTGGAGGCGGGCGAGTGGGTGTTCATCGACCTTCTGCCCGAAACCTGGACCGGCTTGCCGCCGAGCCTGCCGCAGGACGTCGTCTCGGAACTCGCCCGCCGGGCGCGGGACGCGGAGGCGCAGGTGCGCGACGAGAGCCGGCGACGGATCGCCGAGCCGCCGAAGCCCGTCATCGTCCGAATCGCGCAGCTCCCGACGCTGACGCGCGCCGTTTTCGTGCCGCCGAAGCTCGTGCCGATCTCGCTCAAGGCGCGGGGCAGCGAGGTCGAGATTCTGTTCGAGGCCGCTCTGACCCTCGAGACGGGAAAGCTGAAAGCCCAGCTCGGTCCCGCAATCCGCGCCATCTCGGCCCAGTCCGGCTCCGGATCGCTCGTCGTCAAGCTGACGCTCGAGCCCGGGCATCAGGCGCGCGGCTTCCGCGAGGACGAGACCTTCGTCGTCGACTTGGTGAAGCCGAAGGAGGCCGCTCCGGCGGTCGGCGAGGCCGCCCCCGTGGAGCCCGCCGCCGAACCGCCTGCCTCCGCCGCGGCTCGGAACAAGCGCGAGGACGCGGCGATCGCGGCCGCCTTGGCCATGGAGCCGCATAGCGCGGCCCCCGGCCGGCTCAAGCCGCCGGGCGCTCCGCCGCCTGCCGCTCCTCCTCTTGGGGCCGCGACGGGACCGGTGCGGCCGGTTTTCACGGCATCGCCCGATGGATTGCGGGTCGTGTTTCCGTTCACGGAGCCGGTTGCCGCCGCAGCCTTCGAGCGCGGCGGCTTCGTGACGATCCTCTTCAACACGCGGCAAGCGATCGAGTTCTCGGGCCTGCCGACCGACGCGCGCGCCCATGCGACGCGCGCCGAGGCGACGCGGGACGGCCCCCTGGCGGTCGCGCGGCTGGCCCTGCCCGAGCCGCGCCTGATCCGCTTCGCGCCCGAGAACGGCGGTTGGGTCCTGACGATCGGCGACAAGGGTCTCGTCGCCTCGGAGGCGCTGACGGTGAAGCCTGTCGTCGACGACGCGGGCCGGCATGCGGTGATGATCTCGCTCGCCGAGCCGTCTGCGGTGCACTGGCTGCGCGATGCGCAAAGCGGCGAGCGTCTTGCCGTTGCGACCGCCCTCGGTCCGTCGCGCGGCGTCGTCAAGCCGCAGGCATTCGTCGAGTTTCGGCTCTTGCAAACGGCGCATGGCGCCGTCGTGGCCGCCGAGGCCGATGATCTCGTGCTGGCCACGCATCCGGACGGCGTGGCGATCTCCCGCGCGTCGGGATTGACGCTGTCCATGCCGAGCGCGCGCCCTGACGAGCCGGGCGCGCACGAGCGCATGCAGCTCCTCGCCGACAGACATGAATGGAAGGCGGCCCAGCTCGGCAACGTCCGGGAACGCCATCGCCAGCTCATGCAGGCGATCGTCGAAGCGCCCGCCGCCGAGCTCGGCGCGCTTCGGGTCAAGCTGGCCCGCTTCCTCGTGGCGGCCGGGTTGAACGGCGAAGCGGCCGGGGTTCTCGACTTCGGCGCGCAGCAGGATCCGGCCTTGCTGCGCGACAACGGCATCCTGCTCCTGCGCGGCATCGCCGCCGCGCGCATGCGGCGGCTCGCGGAGGCGCGTAAATTCCTGTCGGCGGGACCTTTGCTCGAAAACGGCGAAAGCATCCTTTGGCGCGCGGTGGTCGACGCGCAGGATCGGCGCTGGCAGCCAGCCCTGACCGGGTTCCGGCGCTCGAACCTCCTGCTCGACCGCTATCCCGACGATCTTCAGGGGCCGATCCGCCTGCTCGCCGCGCGCGCCGGGATCGAGGTCGGAGAGCACGTCTTTGCCGAGAACGAGCTGACCACCGTCGGGCAGCTTCCCGCCGGCTCCTACTCGTCTCACGAGGCGATCCTCCTCAAGGCCCGTCTGGAGGAGGCGGCGGGCCGGGCGCCGGTCGCCGGCGAGCTCTACGCCAAGGCTGCGACCGAGGGCGAGCGGCCGGTAGCGGCCGAGGCGACCCTGCGAGGGGCGGCCTTGGGCGTCGCCACGGGCTCGGTGCCGCGCGAGGACGCGATCGCCCGGCTCGAGACCCTCGCGGCCGTCTGGCGCGGCGACGAGATCGAGATCGCTGCCATCGGGCAGCTCGGGCGCCTTTACGCGGAAGCCGGGCGCTGGCGCGAGGCCTTCACCATGGCGGCCCGCGCCAATGCGTTGTTCCCCGATCACGATGTCAGCCGCGCGCTGCATGAGGGCACCGCGCACCTGTTCGACGAGCTTTTCCTGTCGGGCCGCGGCGAGACGCTCGCGCGTGTCGACGCTCTCGCGCTGTATTTCGACTTCAAGCAGTTCACGCCCATCGGCCGGCGCGGCGACGAGATCGTGCGCCGGCTCGCCGACCGCCTCGTCGAGCTCGATTTGCTCGAGCAGGCTGGCGAGCTCCTGCAATACCAGGTCGACCATCGGGTCACCGGCGCGGCACGCGCCACTGTCGCGGCGCGGCTCGCCATGATCCGCTTGATGGACAACAAGCCGGCGCTCGCCCTGGCGTC
>DASQLE010000080.1:0-2209 GCA_035630175.1 Beijerinckiaceae bacterium | reverse complement strand
ACGTAATCCTGCGTGCCGCCGCGCCGACCGAAGCCGCCGCCGAGGTCGTGCGCGTAGACCTCGCATTTGTCGAGCGGCAGGCCGGAGGCTTCCGACAGGGCCGCGAGCGAGGCCTCCGCATTCTGGGTCGGCACCCAGACTTCGGCGCGGTCGGCTCCGAGCCGCACGGTGGCGTTCATGGTTTCCATGCAGGCATGGGCCAGGAACGGCGTCGAATAGACGGCCTCGATCCGCTTGGCGGCGCCGGCGATCGCCTTCACGGCGTCGCCGTTCTGCCGTTCGCCGTTGGTCGCCGCCGCCGTCAGGCCCTCCTTGAGGTGCTCGGCGATGCTGGCGCTGGAGACGGACGCGTTGGGTCCCTCGTCCCAGATGATCGGCAGGGCGTCGAGCCCCTTCTTGGCCCGCCACCAGGTGTCGGCTACGACGGCGACGGCCGAGTCCGATACCTGCACGACGCGGCGCACGCCCGGCATGCCGGCGATCTTGGCTTCGTCAAAGCTTTTGAGCTTGCCGCCATAGACCGGACAGTCCTTGACGGCGGCGGACAGCATGCCGGGCAGCCTCACGTCGACGGCGTAGACCTTGCTGCCGTTGAGCTTGGCGGCCGTGTCGAGCCGCTTCATCGGCTTGCCGGCGATCGTCCAGTCCTTCGGGTCCTTGAGCTTGATGCTCTTCGCATCGGGCGGCGTCAGCTGCGCCGCGGCCGCCGCCACCTTGCCGTAGCTGGTCGAGCGCCCAGACGCCTTGTGCGTGATGACGCCGTCCGCGACCGTGAGCTCGCTCGCTGGCACCTTCCATTCATCGGCCGCCGCCTGCAGCAGCATCGTGCGGGCCGCGGCGCCGCCGCGGCGCACGTAATCCTGCGAGCCGCGGATGCCGCGGCTGCCGCCGGTCGACATGTCGCCCCAGACGCGCTGGCGGGCGAGGTTGCGGCCGGCGGTGATCGGCTCGATGGCGATCTTGCTCCAGTCGCATTGCAGCTCTTCGGCAACGAGCTGGGCGAGACCGGTATGGGTGCCCTGCCCCATCTCGGAACGGGCGATGCGGATGACGCAGGTGTCGTCGGGCTTCACGACCACCCAGGCATTGACCTCGGCGCCCGCGGCGCCCTGCGCCCAGGCCGGGCCGCCGCCGAGGTCGAAACCGAGCGCGAGACCGCCGCCCGCCGCGGCGGAGCCGATCACGAAAGCGCGGCGCGACAGCCGCGGAGCTTGACCGCTGATGGTTGTCGTCACGGCAGATCTCCCTAGAGCTTGGTTGTGCCGTCGGCCTGACCGAAGGTCGCGCCGGCCGCCATGTGCACCGCCGCCCGGATGCGCTGATAGGTGCCGCAGCGGCAGATGTTGGTCATCGCCTCGTCGATGTCGGCGTCGCTCGGCCGCGGCGTCCTCTTCAGGAGCGCGGCCGCGGCCATGATCTGGCCGGACTGGCAGTAACCGCATTGCGGCACGTCGAGCGTGGCCCAGGCCTTCTGCACCGGATGGGAGGTGGTCGAGGAGAGGCCCTCGATGGTGACGATCCGGTCGCTCGGCCCGACGTCGCCGACGCGGAGGGCGCAGGAGCGCTGCACCTCGTCGTTGATGTGCACGGAGCACGCCCCGCATTGGGCGACGCCGCAGCCGTATTTCGTGCCGGTCAGCCCGATCTGCTCGCGAATCACCCACAGAAGCGGCGTATCAGCTTCCGCGTCCACCTCGCGCATCGCGCCATTAACGTTGAGCTGAGTCATGAGGATTCTTCTCCCTGACTGCCTGAACGGCGACCGTTCTTATCGTTGAGGGGTTGCAGACGACGCCGCGATGGCGCGTCCCGCAGGCGTGGGATGAAGCCTAACGCTGCTGCGACACCTTGCCTACGCACTTTTTGGTGACGCGCGACGCCCGATGCGCCGCCGCGCGGACTCGACCCACGCCGTGCGCCGCGATTTCGCGCGGGCAAGCTCTTCGAGGCTGAGGCAGGAAAGCCGAACGTCCCGGCCTCGCGTCAGGTGGCTCTGGTCCGGGTCCCGCGCTTGCTGCCCGCCGTCGCCTTCTTGGACGGGGTGGAGCGCTTCGCGGCGGTGCGCTTGCGCGACGCTGCCGCCTTCTTGGCGGGCGACGGTCGTTTCGCAGCGGGCTTCTTGCGTTTCGTCGACGGCGACGCCTTCGCCTTGACCGGCTTCTTGGCTGAGCGCGGCGCGGCCGCACGCGCCTCGGCAGGGCGCTGCTTG
>DASQLE010000079.1:0-15231 GCA_035630175.1 Beijerinckiaceae bacterium | reverse complement strand
TGCGGCGGACGAGGTCGATGGCCTCGCCGCCCGGCTGCAGGGCGTTGTAGTCGAGCTTGGGCTGGATCAGGATGAAGCGCCGGAGCTCGCGCGGTTCGGCCTTGCCGTCCGACAGGAGCATCTGCCAGGACAGCCGGGCCGGCTCGCCGGCCAGCACGCGCTCGAACGTCCGCTGAAAGCCCGCCATCGGCCCGGCGAGCTCGTCGAGCGTGGTCTCGCCGGCCGCGATGCCCTGGGCGCCGAGGGTGAGGGTCCCCATCAGGCCGCGCAAGCTCGGATCGGCGGCGAGCGGGCCGAGAAAAGCCTGCTGGGAGATGAGCTGCTCGGTCGTACTGGCGAGCTCGTCGGTGGACAGGAACAGGAGCCCGTTGCGGTCGAAGAACGGGCCGCTATCCGGCTGGCGGACGCTTCGCAGCAGGTCGTCGTGCGGCCCGAGTGCCTGCGCCAGCCGGTCGGACGCCTCGGCGGCCCGCTCGGGCGTATCGCCGTCGATGACGACGAGCATCAGGTCCGTGCGTTGCGGAAAAGCCTTGTCGAGGGCGGCTTCGTTCAGGCGCCAGGGCACGTCGGCCGAGATCAGGCGCGCCGTCTCGGTGTTGATCGAGAAGCGCGTGATCGTCGTGAAGAGGCCGAGCGCCGTAAGGACGCCGCAGAGGCCGATGACCAGCCACGGCCGGTGCGTGCAGAAGGCGACGATACGCTCGATCATGCGGATCCGATGGTGCGGGTTGGGGTGGGTTGCAGCCGCCCTAAGCAGGATTGCGTGGGTTGGCCCACGAAATCCTGCTTAGGATTCCTTGTCGCCGCATCATTTCGGTCCGCAAACCGTGTGAAACTTCGCGGAATGATGCTTTGGCTCACCTAAAGCATTTTGCGCGACGCGTGGACCCGGCACACAGGGGCAAAATGCGGCAAGGGCGAGGAGAACCGTCACGATTGGCGTTCGGGCGGGCGCCGCGGACCGGCGCCTGCGACCAAAAGTGGCGCTCGCGCCCGTTCTTGTCTGTTCGCCGCGAGCCCATTACCCTTGGGGATACGCGGAGGGCCAGCCTTCGCGGGTCGAACCTTCCGGGCATGGGGTCGTTACCTGCCGGTGGGCGCGATCCACGCCTTGCCAGTCACAACCGCGATCCGGATCGCGGGCCGAAGGAGCCGCGGTGGGTATTCCTCTTCGACAAGTCGCCACGATCGGCGGCTACATCCTCAAGCAGCACCTGTCGGGCCGCAAGCGCTACCCGCTCGTCTTGATGCTCGAGCCCCTGTTCCGCTGCAACCTCGCCTGCGCCGGCTGCGGCAAGATCGACTATCCGGACGCCATCCTGAACAAGCGCATCTCGGTGGACGATGCGCTCACGTCGGTCGACGAATGCGGTGCGCCGGTGGTGGTCATCGCCGGCGGCGAGCCGCTCCTGCACAAGGACCTTGCCCGGATCGTCGAGGGCGTGATCGCGCGCAAGAAGTTCGCCATCGTCTGCACGAACGCGCTGCTGCTCGAGAAGAAGATCGATCAGTTCCAGCCGAGCCCCTATTTCACCTGGTCGATCCATCTCGACGGCGACCGCGACATGCACGACCGCTCGGTGTGCCAGGAGGGCGTCTACGACCGCGCCGTCGCCGCCCTCAAGCTCGCCAAGGCCAAGGGTTTTCGCGTCACCATCAATTGCACGTTCTTCAACAACGCCGATGCGGCGAGCGTGGCGCGCTTCTTCGACACGGTGACGGAGCTCGGCGTCGACGGCATCACGGTGTCGCCCGGCTACGCCTACGAGCGAGCGCCGGACCAGCAGCATTTCTTGAACCGGACCGCGACCAAGGAGCTGTTCCGCGACGTCTTCCGGCGCGGCCGGGGCGGGCGCCAATGGGCCTTCAACCAATCGGGGCTGTTCCTCGATTTCCTGGCCGGCAACCAGACCTATCATTGCACGCCGTGGGGCAACCCGACCCGCACGGTGTTCGGCTGGCAGCGGCCCTGCTACCTCCTCGGCGAAGGCTACGCCAAGAGCTTCAGGGAGCTGATGGACGAGACCGATTGGGATTCCTACGGCACCGGCAACTACGAGAAGTGCGCCGATTGCATGGTGCATTCGGGCTACGAGGCATCTGCCGTGAAGGACACGGTGCGCCGCCCTTGGAAAGCGGCTCTGGTGGCCTTGCGCGGAGTGCGTACGGAAGGGCCTATGGCGCCAAACATCCCGATCGAGAACCAGCGCCCGGCCGAATACGTGTTCTCAAGGAACGTCGCCGAGCGGCTCGCCGAGGCTCAAGCCGCCGAGGCCGAAGCCCGGGCCAAGCGCCGCGCGGACGCGGCCTAACGCGTCGAAGGCCGCCTTGGCGTCGCGGGCGAGGCGCGGCAGGGCCGCGAGCTGCGCCGGCCGTGCCGCAAGGCTGCGCAGGATCGCGGCGTAATCGAGCGTGCCGTCCGGGCGCAGCGCTTCAGCGGCGAGAGGCGGTAGGCCCCGCTCGGCCGGATCGCACACGACGCGGAGCGCCGCGAACGGCAGGCGGCGTGCGGCCGCGAACGCCGCCGCGAGATGCGATTCCATGTCGGCCGCCGCCGCGCCGGTGGCGGCCCGCACGGCCGCTTTTTCCGTCGGCGCGACGAGCGGCGCATCGACCCCGGCGAGGATGGCGTGGGTCAGGTGCTCGCCGCTCCGCTCAAGACGTTCGATCCACAGCCGCAGGATGTCGGGATGGCTCGGCCAGGCACCGCCGCCTGTGACGCCGCGCGCCACCACGACCGCGCCCGGCCGCAGCGCCGGGTCGAGTCCGCCGGCGATGCCGAAACTGATGACGGCGCGGCACGACGGGGCCTCGGCCAGCGAGGCGCGCAGGCGCGGCCGGTCGCCGCCGGCGGCGATCACGGTGACGCCGGGACCGCCGGCGATGCGCGCCTCGCGGGCAAGGCCTGCGACGATGAGGATGGGAGGCGCGGCGGTCACATCCCGGGATCACATGCCGAACGGCACGGCGCGGCTGTTGCTTCGTGTGAGGTTGCGGTAGCGCGCCAGAGCCCAAAGCGGGAAGAACTTCGGATAGCCGTGATAGCGCAAGTAAAAGACGCGCGGGAAGCCGGTTGCGGTGAAGCGCTCCTCCGGCCAGACGCCGTCCGCGCCTTGCGTGCGCGACAAGTAGGCGATGCCGCGCGCCACGGCCGCATGGTCGACCTCGCCGGCGGCCATGAGGCCGAGGAGGGCCCAGGCGGTCTGCGAAGCGGTGCTCGGGGCCGGCTCGTAACCGGCATAGCCGAGCCGGTAGCTCTCGCCGCCTTCGCCCCAGCCGCCGTCCGCGTTCTGGATGGCGAGAAGCCAGCCGACGGCGCGGCGCATTGTGGGCGCGTGCCGGTCGATCCCGGCCGCGTTGAGCGCACACAGGGCCGACCAGGTGCCGTAGATGTAGTTCAGGCCCCAGCGGCCGAACCAGCTCCCGTCCGCTTCCTGGCTGTCGAGGAGGTTTTGCGTCGCCCGCGCCAAAGCCGGGCTCGTTCCGGGCGTCTCGCCGAGCTGCGCCAGCATCGACATGCAGCGCGCGGTGACGTCGGCGGTCGGCGGATCGAGCAGCGCGCCGTGATCGGCGAAGGGGATGTGGTTCAGGTATTCGGCCGTGTTGTCGGCGTCGAACGCGGCGAAGCCGCCGTCCCGGCTCTGCAGGCCCGTTATCCACTCGCGCCCGCGGGCGATCGGCTCGGCGAAGGCGGCGGCGTCCGCCGGCGGCAGGCGGCCCTGCGCCCGGTTCATGGCCATGACGACAACGGCGGTGTCGTCGAGGTCGGGATAATGCGGGTTGGCGTATTGAAAGGCCCAGCCGCCCGGCCGCACGGAGGGACGCTGCACGGCCCAGTCGCCGCGGATGTCGAGCACCTGCCTCAGTGCCAGCCAATCGAGGCCGCGCCGCGCCTGCCGCTCTGCCGCCTCGCCGCCGGCCTCGAGGAGGGCGTGACAGGCGAGGGCCGTGTCCCACACGGGCGACAGGCACGGCTGGCAATAGGCCTCGTCCTCCCGGACGACGAGGAGCCCGTCGAGCGACTGCCGCGCGGCGACGAGGTTCGGGTGGTCCCGCGGATAGCCGAGCGCATCGTACATCAGCACCGCGTTGGCCATGGCAGGAAAGATGGCGCCGAGGCCGTCGCGTCCGTTCAGGCGCTCGTCGACGAAGGCCGCCGCTGCCGCGATGGCGCGCCGGCGCGAGCCGCTCGGAAAAAGCGGCTCGGCCCTTTGCAGGACGGCGTCGATGGCGCCGAAGACCTGCGCCCAAGGCCAGCGCTGGTGCGGCCCACGCGGCCAGGCGCGCACCCGGTCGGGCGGCTCGGCGAAGAGCTCGGCGATGCCGACGCCGCGCGGATTCTTCGGCCGCGGCTTCAACGCTTGCAGGACGAGCAGCGGCACCAGCACGGTCCGTGCCCAGTAGGACACCTTGGCGAGGTGGAACGGGAACCAGCGCGGCAGAAGCATGATCTCCACCGGCATCACCGGCACCCCGCGCCAGGGCATCTCGCCGTAGAGCGCGAGCAGGAAACGGGTGAAGACGTTGCTGCGCGCCGCGCCGCCGCCGCTCAGGATCGCCTCTCGGGCGCGGCGCATGTGGGGCGCGTCGACCGGCTCGCCGATCATCTTCAAGGCGAAGTAAGCCTTGACGCTGGCGCTCATGTCGAAGGCGCCGTCGTGGAACAGGGGCCAGCCGCCGTGGCCGCCCTGGATGCGCCGGAGATAGGCGGCGATCTTGGCCTCGAGCGCCAAGTCGGGCGTTTCACCGCGGAAATGGGTGAGGAGCACGTATTCGGCCGGGATGGTGGCGTCGGCCTCGAGCTCGAAGCACCAATGGCCGTCGTCGCGCGCCAGGGCGAGAAGCGCGTCCGTCGCCGTCTCGATCCGCGCATCGAGCTCCGGGAAGCCCGGCTGTTGGCGAAGCCGGCTTTGTTGGGCGATGGCCATTCTGAAATCCCTAGAACATTTTCCGGCGGAACGGATACCGGTCCGACGATTGAAAAGGAGCACGAGCGAAGCGGGCCGTTGCAGCCGATCCTAAGCGGCTGCGCGCGTCAAAGCGCGGGCGTCCTGCAAGGCAGCGGCAGCGGCGTAGCCCGAGCGCACGGCGCCCTCGAGGGTGGCCGGGAGGCCGGTCGCCGTCCAATCGCCGGCGAGGACGAGGTTGCGGCTCGCGGTGCGGGCCGGGGGACGTCTCGCCGCATTCTCGGGGGTCGCCGCGAAGGTCGCGCGGCGCTCCTTGACGATCTGCCAGGGCGGCAGCGGCTCCGCCCGAAGACCGGTGAGGCCGGCGATCTCGGTCCAGATCGCCTCCGCCAGGGCCTCGCGGGGCTCGCTGAGGAGGCGATCAGCGCCGCTGATGGTCACCGACAGGCGGTCGGGGAAGGCGAACAGCCACTCGCTGAGTCCGCCGACGAGCCCGGTGATGGGCGCCGTGCCGGGCGGCGGCGTTGCCTTGAAATGCGCGTTGACGATGGCCCGGAACGTCGTCGGCACGGTGAGGCCCGGCACGAGGTCGGCGGCGATCCAGGGCGGCACCGCGAGCACGACCGTGTCCTCGGCCCCGAGAGCGACGCTCGTGTCGCCGAAATCGAGCCGCTGCACCGCGTCTCCGGCGAAACCGAGGGCCCGCAGGCGGCGACCGAAATGGACCGCCGCGCCCCGTGATGCCAGGTGGCGCAGGGCCGGCTCGACGAAGGCGGCCGACAGGCCGGCGCTCGCCACGAGGGGATGGCAGGCCTGTCCGCCGGCCGCCAGCGTCTCGCGCAGGAGCTGCGCGGCGAGCCCTGCCGCGGCTTCGTGCGGTTCGGTGTTAAGCGCGGCGAGCAGGACCGGGCGCCACAGGCGCTCGTAGAGCGGGCCGGCGCAATCCATGGCCTCGCCGAGGCTCGCGGCCGGGCCGGCGCGCAGGATGGCGAGGGGGGCGAGGTATTCGCGCATTCGCGTGCCCGGCACGCGGCGGCGCGCGTCGAACACCCACCAAGGGACGCGGCCCTCGCTCAAGCGAAGGGTCCAGCGCTCGCCCGTGGCGAGATCGGCGAACGGGAAAGTGGCCTCGCCCGGCTGCCGCGCCAGAGCGTCGCCGGCGCCGATGCGGGCGAGGTAATCGAGCGCCGCCCGATTGCCGGACAGGAGGAGGTGGTTGCCGTTGTCGATGACGAGGTCGAGCGCCGGGTCGTGATAGGACCGGCAGCGCCCGCCGGCGGCGCCCGTCGCCTCGTGCACGACGACGGCTCGCTGCTCGTCCGCCAGCCGGATCGCGGCGCTAAGGCCCGCCAGCCCCGCGCCGATCACATGAACGGTGCCGGCCATCAGATCAGCCCGTAGCGCAGGACCGCTCCGGCGAGACGCAGCTTGTCGGTGGAGACGCGCCGGCGCGGCGGGCTCCAGCCCCGATCCACGAGGCGCTCGAGGATGGCGCGGTAGGCGATCGCCATCAGGCGCGGCGCCCGCATCGTCCAGCGCGGTCCTTGCGCCATGATGCGCTCGGCCTCGGCAAAATGTCCTGCGGCGCGGGCGGCCACCTCGGCGCAGGCGGCGCCGAGGCGCGGATCGGCGAGGACCGCGTCGGGGCGTGCCTCGCCGATGCCCGCCGCCGCCAGCGCCTCGCGCGGCAGGTACAGGCGCCCGAGCGCCGCGTCCTCGTCGAGATCGCGCAGGATGTTGGTGAGCTGGAGCGCGCGGCCGAGGTGATGGGCGAGGGCGAGGCCGGGCTCGTCGTCGAGGCCGAAGATACGCGTCGACAGCCGGCCGACCGCGCTCGCCACCCGGTCGCAATAGAGATCGAGGGTGGCCCAATCGGGGGCGCGGATGTCGGCGGCCGCGTCCATGGCCATGCCGTCGATGACCGCGTGGAAATCCTCGCGCCGCAAGGCGAACTGGCGGACGGCGGCGCGCAGCGGCGCGGCCCCCGTCGGCGCGGAGCCGTAGAGGCGGTCGATGTCGTCGCGCCAACGCTGCAGCGCGGCAAGGCGCTCGTCGCGCGCAGCGTCGCCGTCCGCCACGTCGTCGACGGCGCGGCAGAAGGCGTAAATCGCGTACATCGCCTCGCGCCGCGCCCGCGGCAGGATGCGCATGGCGAGGTAGAACGAGCTGCCGGCTGCCGGCAGCGCCGGCGCGGCATCGTCGTCCCTCACGACGCTGGCCGCATTCATGCGGCGCTGCCCGCTGCGACCTGCAGCCGGGTCCGGATCATCCGCTGGACGAGGCAGGCGGCGACGCCCGCGAGAGCGGCGAAGGCGAAGCCCGGCCGCCCGAGATGCACGCCTTCGCTCAAGGGATCGCGTCGCCGCAGGCCGTCTGCCAGGGCGGCTGCGAGCCGGTGGATGGCGGCAATCTCGAGCCCGAGACGCGTGTCGGCGACGCGACAGGCGAGAGGCGCGCCTTCGGCGAGCAGGCCTTGCGTGCGCTCCGCCAGCTCGGCCAGGCAGGCGCGCAAGGCGGGGGTGGCGCGTTCCGCACCGAGCGCTGCGACCGCGACGCCGTGCGCCGCCAGCCGGTCGAGCGGCAGATACACGCGATCGAGGGCCCGGAAATCACGGCCGCAATCCTGGAGGTGATTGATGATCTGCAGGGCGGCGCAGATCGGGTCCGATAGCGGCCAGGTCGCCTCCGGATGCTCCCCGTGCACGTCGAGGACGAAGCGGCCGACCGGCATGGCCGAGAGCGCGCAGTAATCCATGAGCTCGGACCAGTCGGCGTAGCGGCTCTTCCTGGCATCGAGCCGGAACGCCTGCAAAAGGTCGAGGGCGTGACGGGGTGGCAGGCCGCGCGCCGCCAGAACGCGCCGCAGCGGCTCCGCCTCGGGATCGGCGGGGCCGCGCCCGGTCAGGGCCACCTCCAAGCCGTCCAGGAGGACGAGCTTGTCGTCCGCCGACAGAGCGGGGTGATCGGCGACATCGTCGGCGGCGCGGACGAAGCGGTAGAAGGCGAGGATCGGCTCGCGATGGCGCGCGCGCACGAGGCGCGAGGCGACGGGGAAATTCTCGTCGCGATGCGATTTGCCGGAGCGGGCCTCTCTTGCCGTGATCACCTGACGGCGCTCCGCGAAACGTGCCCCTGAACGCGGCCCTTCCAGGCGCCGCCGCGACCTTGCCAGTGCTGCACGGCCGAGTCGACCGTGAAGCCCGTATAGATGGCGGCGATGGCCGGCAGCGCCAACCCCCAAAGCGGGTTGAGACGATAGAGGCGCAGGATCGGCCGATAGGCGAGGGCCATGAGGGCCCAGGCCGTCGCCCCGAGCGCCTGCGCCGCACCCGTCGCGAACACCGTGACGAGCGGTGGCGTCAGGTAGACGAGCGTCATGCCGGCGACGGCGCCGGCCAGCCGAGCGGGCGAATAATCGAGCTCCGCATAGGCCGAGCGGGCCACCATGCGGCGGATGTCGCCGAAGGCCGGGTAAGCGCGGAGGCTTGCCGCATCCTCCGTCAGCCCGAGCCAGATCGGCCCCTGCCGTTTCAGGAGCGCCCCGAGGGCGCAATCGTCGATGATGGCGCCTCGGATCGCCTCGAGCCCGCCAGCAGCGGCGAGCGCGGCCCGCCGTACCAGCATGCATCCGCCCGCGGCCGCCGCCGTGCGCCGCCCCGGATCGTTGACGAAGGCGAAGGGGTAGAGCTTCTGGAAGAAGAAAACGAAGGCTGGGATCAGGAGCCGCTCGGCGGCGCTCTGGCAGCGGAGCTTCACCATCAGCGAGGTGAGAACCGTGCCGCGGGCGACGGCGCCGGCGACGAGGCGGCGCAGCACGCCGGGCGCATAGGCGATGTCGGCATCCGAGAACCACAGGAAGTCGGACGGCTCCGGCCCGTTTTCGTGCTCGGTGATGCCCTGCCGCATGGCCCAGAGCTTGCCGGTCCATCCGGGCGGCAGATCGCAGCCTGAGATGATCGTGAGCCGATCGGCGCCGCCGGTCTCGACGGCGGCTCGGCGCGCCACCTCGACGGTCCCGTCCGCGCTCTGATCGTCGACCAGGATGATCGCGAACGGGCCGGGATAGTCTTGGCGCAGGAGTGATCGGATCGCCGTGCCGACATAGGCCGCTTCGTCGCGGGCCGGAATGATCGCCACGACGCGCGGCCATGCCGCGATGTCTCCGTCGCCCGAACGGACGAGCGCTCGATCGCATTCCCGGCCGCGCCAGAAGCCGCCACGTCCGAGGATGAGGTAGAGCCACGTGGCGAGCGTCGCGACCGCCACGGCAAGGGCGGCGGCGCTCAAGGGAGGTATCCGGCGGCGCGGAACCAGGCGAGGGCGTCGGCGAGGCCCTCCTGATACGGACGTGACGTATAGCCGAGCTCGTGCCGCGCCTTGGCATCGGTGAAGAACATCTTGTGCTTGGCCATGCGCAGGCCGTCGCGGGTGACGAAGGGCGTTCGGCCGGTGAGGCGGGCCAGCGCCTCTGCCCCGACGGCGAGCGGATAGATCAGCTGCCGCGGCAGCTGCAGTCGGGGCGGGCGACGCCCCGTCAGACCGGCGATGTCGGCCAGCATGGCGGACAGGAGCACGTTCTCGCCGCCGAGGACGTAGCGCTCGCCGATGCGCCCGCGGCGCAGGGCGGCGAGGTGCCCGGCGGCGACGTCGTCCACGTGGACCAGGTTGAGGCCGGTATCGACGAAGGCGGGCATGCGGCCGGCGGCGGCCTCGACGATGATGCGGCCCGTCGGGGTTGGTTTCACGTCGCGCGGACCGATCGGCGTCGACGGGTTGACGATCACCGCCGGCAGGCCGCTGCGCGCCACGAGCTCCTCGACGAGGCGCTCGGCCAGAACCTTGCTCTGCTTGTAGGCGCCGACCGCCTCTTTGACCGACAGCGGACGCTTCTCGTCGGCCGGCGCGCCGTCCGGCCGGACGGCGAGCGTGGCCACGCTGCTCGTATAGACGATGCGCTCGACGCCGGCGCGCAGCGCCTCCTCCATGACGATGCGCGTGCCCTCCACGTTGGTGACGATGATGTCGCGCGGGGAGGGGGCCCACAGCCGGTAATCGGCGGCCGCGTGCACGAGATGGCGCACGCCGCGGAGCGCCGCCGCGACGGTGGCGCGATCGCGGATGTCGCCTTCCGCCACGTCGATCCCGCGCAGATGGGCGCGCGGACTCGCGGCGCGCACGAGGGCGCGGACCGGATGGCCGGCGCGGCGGAAGACGTCGGCCACGGCCGAGCCGACGAAGCCGCTGGCGCCCGTGACGAGAACCAGGCCGAGCGTCGCGTCGTCGCTGGCGAGCGTTTCAATGTCGTCGCTTAAGGTCATGGGGTCGGGTCGGTGAGGTTACGATGCGTCCTGATCGCCTCGATCTAAGGGCATCGGGATCGATTCCAATCGGTCGAGCATGATAATCTGCCGAACAGTGAGTGCACACCCGGATCGGGTTAGGGCACAGGCATTTTCGGCAGGGACCCGAAGGCGGTCGGCAAACGTTTCGATCGTGTCCAGGAGCGGGATCGGCCGCAAAGCGGGCGCAAACGTGTCCCTGGTGCCGTCCGGCCGTCCTCTGCGACCAAAAGCAGCAAACGACGAAAAACCGACAACAAGCGCGAACAGGATTGTCAAACGTCGCGTTGTCGCCGCCTATGCGATCCAGATCGCCAGGAATCTGTGCTGGAGACTTTTCATGATCGCGTTCCCGCTTGAACCTTCCTCCCGGGCCTCACAGAGGGCGAAGCGGGATGCGCCCCGTCGGCGCAGGCGCCTCGCGGCCTTGGCCGGCGCGCTGACGCTCGGCTTGCCGAGCTTCGCCCTCGCGCAGGACATCACGGGCATCTGGGTCACCGACGACGGCGAGGGCGCCATCGAGATCCAGGCCTGCGGGGGTGAGCGCTGCGGGCGCATCGCCTGGATGAAGGACCCGAAGGGTCCCGACGGCCGCCCGCCGACCGACACCAACAATCCCGATCCGGCGATGCGCTCGCGCCGCATCTGCGGCCTGCAGATCATCGCCGGCTTGAAGCCGCAAGCGGACGGCAGCTGGGGCGACGGCCGCGTCTACAATCCCGACAACGGCAAGACCTACGGCATGAAGATCCGCCGCGCCGGCGCCGACATGGTCAAGGCGACCGGCTATCTCGGCTTCGAGCTGTTCGGACAGACCCAGGACTGGCGCCGGGCGCCGAAGAATCTCGGCAGCTGCGAGGATGCGGTGAAGCGGTCATGAGCCGCTCCGCGACGCTTGCCCCGGCGACGATCGGCGACGCGCGCTCCGGCACCGAAGCCAGGATCGACGGGGCTGCCCCCGCGGCGCGCGCCTCGACCGATCTCGCGGCTCCGCCGGCCCGCGGCATCGCACCGGCGCGAAGGCTGCCGCGCCGCCTGCGCAGGATCCTGTGCCTCGACGATTTCGAGGCGGCCGCCCGCCGTCATCTGCCGCGACCCATCTTCGGCTATGTCGCCGGCGCCACCGAGACCAACGCTTCGCTGCGCGACAATCGCGCCGCCTTCGACGCGATCGGCTTCGTGCCGCGCGTGCTCGTCGACGTGTCGCGCCGCTCGCAGGCCACAAGCCTTTTCGGCAAGACCTACGCGGCGCCGTTCGGCATCGCGCCGATGGGCATGAGCGCCCTGTCCGCCTACCGCGGCGACCTCGCGCTGGCGCGGGCGGCCACCGCCGCCGGCATCCCCATGATCATGAGCGGCTCGTCCCTGATCCGCCTCGAGGAGGTCGCGGCCGCGGCGCCCGGGGGCTGGTTCCAGGCGTATCTGCCGGGCGAGCCGCCGCGCATCGCGGCCCTCGTCGAGCGCGTGGCGCAGGCCGGGTTCGAGACGCTCGTGCTCACGGTCGATACGGCTATTCTGCCGAACCGGGAGAACAACGTCCGCAACGGCTTCTCGACGCCCTTGAAGCCGAGCCTGCGGCTCGCCTTCGACGGCCTCGTGCGGCCGGGCTGGCTCGTCGGCACCGCCGCCCGCACCGTGCTGCGCCACGGCATCCCGCATTTCGAGAATTCTTATGCCACGCGCGGCGCGCCGATCATCTCGCGCCACGTGCTGCGCGATTTCGGCCTGCGCGATCACCTCAGTTGGGAGCATGTCGAGCAGATCCGGCGGATGTGGACAGGCCGGCTGGTGCTCAAGGGCATCATGGCGGTCGAGGACGCGCGCCGGGCGCGCGAGGCGGGCGTCGAGGGCATCATCGTGTCCAACCACGGCGGGCGGCAGCTCGACGGCACCGTGTCGCCGCTGCGCGTCCTGCCCGAGATCGCCGCCGCGGCGACCGGCCTCACGATCATGATGGACGGCGGCGTCCGGCGCGGCTCCGACGTGCTCAAGGCGCTGGCGCTCGGGGCCGACTTCGTCTTCGTCGGGCGGCCCTTCCTCTACGCGGCCGCAATCGGCGGCGAGGCCGGCGTGCTGCACGCCATCGACCTCCTGTCCCAGGAGGTGAACCGCAATATGGGCCTCCTCGGCATCAACGCGATCGCCGAGATGCGGGACGGGCTGCTGTGCGCGACGACGCTCGCCCCGGGTGGCCGTGCAGCGCGATCGGGATCTGCCCCTCCAGACCCTCGATGATGGGGCAATCGGGCCGCTCGTCGCCGCCGCACGCCGCGGCGAGATGCTTCAACGCTTCGGCCATGTCGTTCAGCTCCCGCGCGCGTTCCTCGAGCTCGGCCACGTGCCGGAGCGCGATCGCCTTCACCTCGGCGCTGCTGCGGCCGCGGTCGCTCCATAAGCGCAGGAGGTCGCGGATCTGGTCCATCGCGAAGCCGAGGTCGCGCGCCCGACGGATGAAGCCGAGGCGGTGGATGTCGGCTGCGCCGTAATCGCGATAGCCACTGTCGCGCCGAGGCGACGGCGGGATGAGGCCGATGCTCTCGTAATAACGGATCATCTTGGCCGACACGCCGGATGCGCTCGACGCCTGCCCGATATTCATAACGCGCTCTTCCGAACCTGCTTGACCTTACCAACATGGGAAGGTGCACGGCAATTGCCAACACGTCGCGAACGCGATCGAAGGGAGCCGATCATGGCTGAGGACACGACCCTCGCAGGCCGCACGGGCCAAGCCGGCGCATGCTGCGGCGGCCATGCTGGTCATCGTCATCCCGGACCTGGCGAGAGAGGGCGGCCATGCACATCAGGGGCCGACGCCGGCAGCAAATCGGGTCAAAGACCCGGTTTGCGGCATGGAGGTCGATCCGCACGCGGCCAAGCACACCGCCGAGCACAACGGGCATCCGATCTATTTCTGCTCGGCGGGCTGCCGCGCCAAATTCCTGGCCGATCCGGAGCGCTATCTCGATCCCACAGCCGCCGCCTCGGCGGAACCGGTGCCGGAGGGCACGATCTACACCTGCCCGATGCATCCGGAAATCCGGCAGGTCGGGCCGGGCGCATGCCCGCTCTGCGGCATGGCGCTCGAGCCTGTGCTCGTCAGCCTCGAGGCGGCGCCGAACCATGAGCTCATCGACTTCACGCGCCGGTTCTGGATCGGCGCGGCGCTGGCGTTGCCGGTCGTCGCGCTCGAGATGGGCGGCCATCTTTTGGGTTTGAATCAGGTTCTCGGGCAGCGGACCGCCAATTGGCTGCAACTCCTCTTCGCGACGCCGGTCGTCCTTTGGGTGGGCTGGCCGCTGCTCGTGCGCGGCTGGCACTCGGTGCTGAACCGCAGCCTCAACATGTTCACCCTGATCGCCATGGGCATCGGGGTGGCGTGGGTCTACAGCCTCGTCGCGACCCTCGCGCCCGGTATTTTCCCGACGGCGTTCCGTACAGCGGACGGCGCCGTCGCGGTCTATTTCGAGGCGGCGGCGGTCATCACCGTGCTTGTCCTCGTCGGGCAGATCCTCGAGCTGCGCGCCCGCGAGAGCACCGGCGGCGCCATCCGGGCGCTGCTCGATCTCGCCCCGAAGACGGCCCGTCGCCTCCACGCCGACGGCACGGACGAGGAGGTCGCGCTCGATGCGGTCGGCGTCGGCGACCGCCTGCGCGTGCGCCCGGGCGAGAAGGTGCCGGTCGACGGCACCGTCGTCGAGGGCCGCAGCGCCGTCGACGAGTCGTTGGTCACCGGCGAGTCCATGCCGGTCACCAAGGAGGTCGGCGCCGGCGTCATCGGCGGCACCATCAACGGGTCCGGCGCGCTCGTGATCGAGGCCCGCAAGGTCGGGCGCGACACCATGCTGGCGCAGATCGTGCAACTTGTCGCCGAAGCGCAGCGCAGCCGCGCGCCGATCCAACGTCTCGCCGATCAGGTGTCGGGATATTTCGTGCCGGCCGTGATCGCCGTGGCGCTCCTCGCCTTTGGTGCCTGGTCAATCTGGGGGCCGGAGCCGCGCTTCTCGTACGGCCTCGTCGCAGCCGTGTCCGTGCTCATCATCGCTTGCCCGTGCGCGCTGGGCCTCGCCACGCCCATGTCGATCATGGTCGGCGTCGGCCGCGGCGCGGGCGCCGGCGTGCTCATCAAGAACGCGGGAGCGCTGGAGCGCATGGAGCACGTCGACACCCTCGTCGTCGACAAGACCGGCACCCTGACGGAGGGCCGGCCGGCTGTGACGGCGATCGTGCCCGCAACGGGCTTCGCGGAGGCCGAGCTACTGCGGATGGCCGCCGGCGTCGAGCGCGCCAGCGAGCACCCGCTCGCCCTCGCCATCGTGCGTGCCGCCGCGGCGCGCGGCCTCGCGACGCCGGCGGTGACCGACTTCGATTCGCCGACCGGCAAGGGCGCGCTCGGCACCGTGGAGGGCCGCAAGGTCATCCTCGGCAACGCCGCCTTTCTCGGCGAGCACGGCGTCGATCCCGGTCCGCTCGCGGCGGAGGCCGAAAAGCTGCGCGGCGACGGCGCAACGGCCATCTTCGCCGGTATCGACGGCCGGGCGGCGGGCATTTTCGCCATCGCCGATCCCGTCAAAAGCTCGACGCCGGCGGCGCTCGCCGCGCTCAAGGCGGAAGGCATCCGTGTTGTCATGCTGACGGGGGACAACTGGACCACGGCACGTGCCGTCGCCCGCAATCTCGGCATCGACGCCGTCGAGGCCGAGGTGCTGCCGGAGGGGAAGAGCGCCGTCGTGCAGCGCTACAAGGCGGCGGGTCGGGTCGTCGCCATGGCGGGCGACGGGGTCAACGATGCGCCGGCCCTCGCCGCGGCCGATGTCGGCATCGCCATGGGCACGGGCACCGATGTCGCCATCGAGAGCGCCACCGTCACGCTGCTGCGCGGCGATCTCGGCGGCATCGTGCGGGCGCGCCGTCTGTCGCAGGCGGTCATGCGCAACATCCGCCAGAACCTGTTCTTCGCCTTCCTCTACAACGCCGCCGGCGTG
>DASQLE010000078.1:0-5126 GCA_035630175.1 Beijerinckiaceae bacterium | reverse complement strand
CGGTTCTTCCAGCCGTCGATGAAGGCGGCGAGCTGACGCGCCGGCCAGCGCTTCTCGTCGATGTTGTCCGCCTGAATGACTTGCTTGAGCAGGCGGAGCTGGTCGTCGGTGCCGAGGATGGTGAAATCGGACTTGAGGCCGATCAATTCGGCGTGCCGGCGCAGGATCTTGGTGCCGACCGAATGGAAGGTGCCGAGCCACTGCATGCCCTCGGCGACCGGGCCGACGAGGGCGCCGACGCGCTCCTTCATCTCGCGCGCCGCCTTGTTGGTGAAGGTGACGGCGAGGATCTCGAAGGGCCGCGCCTTGCCGGTGGCGATGAGATGGGCGATGCGCGTCGTGAGGACACGCGTCTTGCCGGTGCCGGCGCCGGCAAGGACCAAAACCGGCCCCTCGGTGGCCTCGACGGCGGCGCGCTGCTCGGGATTGAGGCCGGCGAGGTAGGCGGCGCTCGGCGCCGCCGCGGCGCGCGCCCGCTCGCTCAGGGAACCAGGACGGGGCTGGTGCGCAAGGTCGTGCTGCGCAAGGGTCTGGGGCGGCGGATCGCCGGCGGGCAGCGGTCGACTCATCCCATCATCCTTGGACCAAAAGGCGAACGGCGTCGAGGTCAGCGGGAAGCGTAGGCGGCGCTGTCCACGCCGCACATGTCGCAGGGACGGAATCGACTTCGCCGCGTTCGCTTCCCATATAGGATGGAGAGGGACGCGGAGGGAGACGCGATGCGCGCATTCACCGTCGCCGGCCTGGCCGGCGTCTTGGCCGGCTTCCTCGTCGCCGCGCCCGCGGCGGCGCAGGTGGAGCGCCTGCCCGAGCGGAGCCGGGCCGAGCGCCAGGTCGAGGACCTCAACCGGGCCATGGTGCGCCAGCAGATGCAGACGCGCCAGAACCAGCAGACGCAGTTCGAGATCAACCAGCTGCGCGGCGAGATCCAGCGCAGCGAGCAATTCCCGCGCATGACCGGCCCGTGCGTGCCGGGCGCGGTGTGCTGACGCTCACCGCTGCGGCTGTCATTCCGGGGCTTGCACCCGGACTCGATCAGGCTGTGGGTCCATCCTTGGATCAAGGCCGAGGATATGGTTTTCGGAATCATGCCCACGGCTGTGGGAGTACCTCTCAAGCGCTGAGCCGGGGGGCGCCAGACCGACCATTCCGCCCTTGCTATTTCCCAGTTCTTGTTGCAATTAATTTGCAACAGCAGCGAGAGAGGCCATGCGGACGATGGATTTCGCAACGGGCAGCACCCTGACCAACTGGCGGCGGGGCAGGGGGGATCCTTCCCTGTCCGAGGTGCACCGGACCATCGCGGTCGCCTCGCACGGCTCGATGTGGCGCAAGCTCGTGTCGTTCCTCGGCCCCGGCTACCTCGTTGCCGTCGGCTATATGGACCCCGGCAACTGGGCGACGTCCCTCGCCGGAGGCGCCAAGTTCGGCTACGCGCTGCTCTTCATCGCCCTGCTCTCCAACATCATGGCGATCGTCCTGCAGCACCTGTGCGCCAGGATGGCGGTCGCCACCGGCCGCGACCTCGCCCAGGCCTGCCGCGACGCCTATCCGCGGGCGCTTTCCTACCCGCTCTGGTTCCTGGCCGAGATCGCCATCTGCGCCACCGATCTGGCGGAGGTCATCGGGACGGCGATCGGCCTCAACCTGCTGTTCGGGGTACCGCTCGAGATCGGCGTCATCATCACCGCCGCCGACGTGTTCCTGATCCTTTATCTGCAGAACAAGGGCTTCCGTTGGATCGAGGCCTTCATCATCACGCTGCTCGGCGTCATCGCCGTCTGCTTCGTCGTGCAGATCGCCATGGCCGATCCCGATTGGGGGCAGGTGGTTCGCGGCTTCGCGCCGACGACGCAGATCGTCACCAACCCGGACATGCTCTACCTGTCGCTCGGCATCATCGGCGCGACGGTCATGCCCCACAACCTCTACCTGCATTCGGGCATCGTGCAGACGCGCGCCTTCGGCCACACCTCATCGGAGAAGCGCGAGGCGGTGAAGCTCGCCACCATCGACTCGACGATGGCGCTCATGTTCGCGCTGACGATCAACGCCTCGATCCTGATCCTCGCCGCGGCCGCCTTCAACAAGAGCGGCAACACCGCAGTGGAGGAGCTCGACAAGGCGCACGCGCTCCTCGCGCCGCTGCTCGGCTCCGCCCTGGCCCCGACCCTGTTCGGCATCGCCCTCCTGTGCTGCGGCCTCAACTCGACCGTGACCGCGACCATGGCCGGCCAGATCGTCATGGAGGGCTTCCTCGACCTCCGCTTGCCGCCGTGGCTGCGCCGCCTCGTCACCCGCATGGTCGCCATCGTGCCGGCGGCCATCGTCACCATCTACTACGGCGAGAGCGGAACGGCGAAGCTCCTGATCCTGAGCCAGGTCATCCTCAGCCTGCAGCTGCCTTTCGCCATCGTTCCCCTGATCATGATCACGGCGAGCCGCGGCAAGATGGGCGAGCTTCGGGCACCCTACTGGCTGACGGCGCTCGCCGCCGTGATCGCCGCCATCATCATCACCTTGAACGTCAAGCTGATCATCGACTTCGTGATCGGCGGTTGATGGGGGGAACTCGTGACCGTCATGGGCGCATTCCCGCTACGCGTTCTCCTCGTTGAGAACCAGCCGATCATGGCCGCCGGGGTCGAATGCGTGCTGAAGCGGCTCGGCCATCTCGTCGTCGGCACGGCAGCAACCGGCGAGGCGGCGATTATCGCTGCGGACAAGACGCGTCCGGACTTCGTCCTGATGGACGTGGTTCTCGACGGCGCAATGGATGGGATCGAGGCTGCCGAGGAGATCCGAAAGCACCACGGCATCCGCTCGGTCTTTCTCAGCGACCGGTCGGATCAGACGACTCGCGTCAGGGCGCAGGCGGCGGACGGCATCGCGTTCATTGAAAAGACGGCGCAGCCGTCCGAGCTGGCTGCCGTCGTGACCACGATCGCTCTCCTCGAGAGCGTCGAACTGGGCGAAGAGAGCGACGGTGCCTAGCACCCTTGGGTGCGTAGGCTTGGGTCTTCTTGGATATCGGCACCTCAAGCCAGGGCTCGGCCGGCGGGCCTTTCGGGTCGGCGACTGAAGGGACGGAGCTGACCCGTCCCCGGCGCCGCGCCGCCGTCATCGGAGGCGGCCGATCCAGCGCGGCACCCGCGCGGCGTAGTCGGCATAAGAATGCCCGTGAGCCCTCGCCAGCCCGCGCTCCTCGATGCGCACCTGAACGGACACGGCTGCGATCATAGCCGCAGAGATCAGACATTGTGCGAGGTCGGGAAAGGCCAGGAACAACCCCAGGAACAGGAGCGCCTGGCCCAGGAACACCGGATTCCGAGACAGGGCGAAGGGACCGGTCTGCACGAGCCCGCCCTGTTCGCTCGGCGCGGCGCCGATTCGCCAAGCGGTGCCCATGTGATACTGCGACACGAGGGCGGTCGTCGCGCCGACGGCCACCAGCAGGTGCCCGGACAGCGCGGCCGGCATCCCCGGAAGCATTACCGCGAGAGGATCGGCGGGAATGCCGCCGGTCCAGAGGCGCACAGGCGGCCACAGGACGGCGCCCGCGAAGGCGAGCCGGAAGGTCCATCCGGTGATGCGCGGCTCTCCGGCCCCGAGCAGCCAGATGGAGCGCCCCGCTCCCTTGGCCGCCACAGCCGACAGCATCAGGAAATTGGCCACATAGGTGAGGAACATCAGATAGGTGACGGCAGCGAGGGTCGGCATGGCTGGTCGAAGTGCCCTGGAGGCGGTGATCACGGTTGGGCGCGGCGATGGTCGTTGCCGCCCCGGCGGGTATTCGCATGCGCCATCCTCTGATAGGAGGGGCCAAGACCCGGGACAGGGCCAGACATGAATGCTCCGACTTCAATGCCGCGGTTGCGGCCGGGAGAGGCCACGATCGCCGCAATCGCCGCCGAGCTGCAGGCACGCTTCGGCAACCGCGCCGTCACCAGCAGCGCCGTGCGCGAGCAGCACGGGCATACCCTCACCTGGACCGCGAACGAGCCGCCGGACATCGTCGTTTATCCGGAAACGGCTGCGGAGGTGGCCGGCATCGTCACGCTGTGCGCCCGTCACGACGTGCCCGTCATCGCGTTCGGCACCGGCACCTCGCTCGAGGGCCACGTGAACGCCCCGTTCGGCGGGGTCTCGGTCGATACCAGCCTGATGAAGCGCATCGTCGCCGTTCATCCGGAGGATCTCGATTGCGTGGTCGAGCCGGGCGTCACCCGCAAGGAGCTGAACGAGCACCTGCGCGACCAGGGCTTGTTCTTCCCCATCGATCCCGGCGCCGACGCCTCCCTCGGCGGCATGGCGGCGACGCGCGCTTCCGGCACCAATGCCGTGCGCTACGGGACCATGCGCGACAATGTCCTCGCCCTCGCCGTTGTCACTGCCGACGGCGCCACGCTCAAGACGGGGCGCCGGGCGCGCAAGAGCTCGGCCGGCTACGACCTCACCCGCTTGTTCGTCGGCTCGGAAGGCACGCTCGGCATCATCACCGAGATCACCTTGAAGCTCGCCGGCATCCCGGAGGCGATCTCGGCCGGCATATGCCCGTTCCCGTCCGTGAAGGCGGCGTGCGACGCGGTCATCGCGACGATCCAGTCGGGGGTGCCGGTGGCGCGCATCGAGCTGCTCGACGAGGTGCAGGTGCGGGCGGTCAACCTCCATTCCAAGCTCGCCCTGCCTGAAAGCCCACTGCTGCTGCTCGAATTTCACGGCAGCGAGGCAGGGGTGCGCGAGCAGGCCGAGCGCTTCGGCGACATCGCCGCCGATGCCGGCGGCGGGCCGTTCGACTGGGCGACGCGGCCCGAGGAGCGCACGCGCCTGTGGCAGGCGCGCCACGACGCCTATTGGGCCGCCCGCGGCCTGCGCCCCGGCGCCAAGGCCATCGCCACCGATGTCTGCGTGCCGATCTCGCGCCTCGCCGAATGCGTCGCCGAGACCAAGCGCGACATCGACGCGCTCGGTCTCGTCGCGCCGATCGTCGGGCATGTGGGCGACGGCAACTTTCACGTGCAGCCGATGGTCGACACCGATGACCCGACCGAGGTGGCCCGCATCGAGGGCTTCCTCGAGCGGCTCGTCGAGCGCGCCCTCGCCATGGACGGGACCTGCACCGGCGA
>DASQLE010000077.1:0-14957 GCA_035630175.1 Beijerinckiaceae bacterium | reverse complement strand
CGTCAAGGGCAGCCCTCAATGCAGGGGCGGTGCCTTGAGGAAGCGGCTGCGGTCGCCGGATGTGATCGTCACCTCGAAGGTGTCGCCTTCGCGATGCAAGGTGAGCGGCACGTCAACGCCGGCCTCGCCCAGCGCCCAGATGCGCCGGAACAGCCCGGCGAGGCTGCTGACGTCCTCGTCGGCCACCGCCAGGACGAGATCGCCCGCGCGCAGGCCGGCGCGCTGCGCCGGACCCTTGCCGGCGACACCCATGACCACCACCCGATCCTCGATCTCGGTGGCGTAAAGCCCGAGCCAGGGCCGCGGCGGACGGTCGGCCCGGCCGATCGTCAGGAGATCGTCGAGGATCGGCTTCAGGAGGTCGATCGGCACGATCATGTTGAGATGCCCGGCGGAGCCGCGCTCGGTCGCCCCTTGCAATTGCAGGGAGCCGACGCCGAGGACGTCGCCGGCGGAACCGATCAGCGCCGTGCCTCCCCAGAACGGGTGCGCCGGCGCCGTGAAGATCGCTTCGTCCAGCACGTATTCCCAATAGCCGGCGAATTCCTGACGCGCGACGATGCGCGCCGCGACCGATCGCTCGCGCCCGCCGAAGCCGGCCGTGACGACGCGCTCGCCGACGCGCGCACGACTCGAATCGCCGAGCGCAAGCGCCGGCAGGTCGAGCCGCGTCAGTGCCTGCACGAGACCGAAGCCGGTCGCCTGGTCGTAGGCGAGCACGTGTCCGGGAACGACGCGCCCGTCGCTCAGGTGGAGCCACAGGGTCTCGGCCTCCGTGATGAGATAGCCGATGGTCAGCACGAGGCCGTCGCCGCGGATCAGGACGCCGTTGCCGGCCCGCTCGGTGCCGAGCGTTTCGGCCGTGAATGCGTCCGCCGGAACCGTGGTCCTGAGCCCGACGATGGACTCGAGGGTGCGATCGAGATCGAAGCCGTATTCCTTCGGCTTCGGCTGCATCGCGAGCGGCAGCTTCCAGTCACCCAAGGACGACATGCCCGCGAACTCCTGATGTTTCACGATCGTCCGAGGAGATTGTGCTCGATTATGGGCAAGGCGGACAGCCCCCTCCGCGTCATTCCGGGCCGCCGAAGGCGAGCCCGGAACCCACGAACAAGCTCGACGGATCACCCAGGCGTGGGTTCCGGGCTCTCGCGGCGCGAGCCCCGGAATGACAGCGCGCCTTCCAGCAAAGCGAGCGCGTCTCCGACGGCCGTCTCGCGAATCTCGCTGCGCCCGAGATCACCGTAGCGGCGCTCGAGAACCGCGGTCTCCCCGGCTCGGGCCACGGCGAAATGAACGAGGCCGACGGGCTTTGCGGCGCTGGCGCCGCCCGGACCGGCGATGCCGGTGACGGCCACCGCCACGTCCGCGCCCGAGCGGGCCAGGGCGCCCTCGGCCATGGCACGCGCCACCGCTTCGCTCACGGCGCCGTGCTGCGCGATGAGGCCGGCCGGCACGCCGAGCATCTCGGTCTTGGCAGCGTTCGAATAGGTGACGAAGCCGCGGTCGACGACCGTTGACGAGCCGGGAATCTCCGTCAGCCGCGCCGCCACGAGCCCGCCGGTGCACGATTCCGCCGTGGCGATGCGGAGCCCCGCGGCTTCGTAGCGCTTCAGCAGCGCCGCCGCGCGCTCGGCGAGGGGCCGCGACACCGTCATGCCTCGTCGGCCGGCAGGCGCACCGTCGCCAGCGCCTGCGCGGCGAGGCCCTCGGCGCGGCCGACGAAGCCGAGCTTCTCGGTGGTCGTCGCCTTGATGGAGACGGACGCGAGCGCGATCCCGGCGATCTCGGCGATGCGCCGGCGGATGGCCTCGCGATACGGTCCGATCCGCGGCGCCTCGGCGAGCACCGTCGCGTCGAGGTGGTCGACGATCCCGCCGCGGAGGCGAACGCGCTCGACCGCGAAGGCGAGGAAGCGGTCGGACGAGGCGCCCCGCCACGTCGGGTCGCTCGGCGGGAAATGGACGCCGATATCGCCGTCGCCCAAGGCCCCGAGCAACGCGTCGGTGAGCGCGTGCAGGACGACGTCGCCGTCGGAATGGGCCGCGACGCCGCGCTCGTGCGGAATGCGCACGCCGCCGAGCCACAGGTGATCGCCGGCCGCGAAAGCGTGCACGTCGAATCCGGTGCCGACGCGCGTGACAAAGAGGGCAGGGCGGCCGCCGAGGCGGCGCTCGGCCTCGGCGAAATCGGCCGCGTCCGTGAGCTTGGTATTACCCGCCTCGCCGGCGAACACCGCAACCGGAAGCCCGGCCCATTCGGCAAGCGCCCCGTCGTCGGTGAAGGATTCGAGACCGGCTTCGGCCGCCGCCCGGTGCGCCCGCAGCAGAGGGGCGAAGGCGAAGGCTTGCGGCGTCTGGACGGCGCGCAGGGAGCCTCGCGGAGGCGTCGACGCGACGCTGCCGTCCTCGCGCACGAGCTTGATGGTGTCGGCGACCGGGATCCCCGGCACGGCCGCGCCGTGGCGGCGGCCGGCCGTGATGGCACGTTCGATCAGGGCGGCGCTGGCGAATGGCCGCGCCGCGTCGTGGATGAGGACCAGCGACGGAACGGCAGCGCCGCCAGCCAGCGCCTCGAGCCCGTTTCGGACCGAGCTCTGGCGGGTCTCGCCCCCTAGCACCGGTTCGGCGAGACGGTCGCGAACCGTCGGCCCGAGGAACTCCAGATTCGCTTCGTAGAGGAGGCGATCGTCCGCGTGGATGACCGGTTGCACCCGGGCCACCGACCCATGCGACAAAAAGCCATGGAAGGTGCGCGCCAGGACCGATTGGCCGGCCAAAGGCTGAAATTGCTTCGGAATCGGGCCTCCGACCCGCGTCCCGCGGCCTGCGGCGACGATAATGGCAGCGACCGACATCCGTTTTTCACACAACCGCATTTGGGCCGTTCCCGGATAAGCCGTGGATTGATTGATGGCAAACGCCGCTCCCCTTGCAATGGAGCGGTTTTGTCTATTTCTTGGGCACAATGCAGATTGATCAGAAATTAGGCGAAAGCGATTGGAAACTCGGCCCGGTCGCCCTCCGTGGCAGGGCCGTTCTGGCTCCCTTGTCCGGCGTCACGGACGTGGTTTTCCGACGGATCGCCAGCCGTTACGGCGCGGCGCTCGTCGTCTCGGAGATGGTCGCGTCCGACGAATTCGTCCGCGGCACCGAGGAGGCGCGCTTGCGCGCGGAGGGGCAGGGGATCGCCCCGCATGTGATCCAACTGGCCGGCTGCGATCCGCTTTGGATGGGCGAGGCGGCGCGTCTCGCGGAGGGCTCCGGCGCCGCCGTCATCGACATCAACATGGGGTGCCCGGCCAAGCGCGTGACCGGCGGTTATGCCGGCTCGGCGCTGATGCGCGAGATCGACCTCGCCGCCCGCATCATCGAAACGACCGTCGCGGCGGTGCGCTGCCCGGTCACCCTCAAGATGCGGCTCGGCTGGGATCATTCCTGCCTGAACGCTCCGGAGCTGGCGCGGCGGGCGCTCGCCGCCGGGGTTGCCGGCGTGACAGTGCATGGCCGCACGCGCCAGCAATTCTACAAAGGCGCCGCCGATTGGGACGCCATCCGGACTGTGAGCGAGAGCGTCGGCGACGCGGTGCCCGTCGTCGCCAACGGCGATGTCACGACGTCCGCCGATGCCCGTCGCTGTCTCGATGCCTCCGACGCGACGGCGGTGATGATCGGGCGCGCGGCGATGGGGCGGCCGTGGCTCGTCGGGCAGATCGGCGACGACCTCGCCGGCCGCACCACCGTCGAACCGGCTCCGGCCGAGAAGGCCGCGATCGCCGTCGAGCATTACGAAGGATTGCTGGCGCTGTACGGGCGCAGAATCGGCCTCCGGCATGCCCGCAAGCATCTCGCCGCCTATGCCGACGAGGCGCGCCGGTTCGGCTTTGCGCTGCCGCCGGCCGAGCGCGGCCGCCTCGTCACCAGTGAGGAACCCGGCGAGGTCGCCTCGCTTCTGCAGCGCCTGTTCCAGCTTCGTCCGGAGCGCCGTTGGGCGGAGGCAGCGTGAAGGCTCCAACCAGCGATCTCATCATCAATGCTTTGCCGCTGCCCGTCCTGACGGTCGGCGCCGGCGGGGAGATCCTGCACGCCAATGCCGCGGCCGAAAGCTTCTTCGACAACAGCCTCCGCGTTCTGCAGCGCCAGCGCCTCGCCGAGATCATGCCGTTCGGGTCGCCGGTGGTGTCGCTGGTCGAGGAAGTGCGCCGGCGCGGGGCGAGCGTCAGCGAATACCGGGTCGACGTCGGCAGCCCGCGCATCGGCGCGGAGCGCATCGTCGACATCTTCGCGACCGCCCTTGGCGACCCCGGCAACGCCGTCGTGCTCATGCTCCAGGAGCGCACCATCGCCGACAAGATGGACCGGCAGCTCACCCATCGCGGCGCCGCGCGCTCGGTGACGGCGCTCGGCGCCATGCTCGCCCACGAGATCAAGAATCCGCTGTCCGGGATCCGCGGCGCGGCGCAACTGCTCGAGCAGGCGGCCGACGAGGGCGACCGGCTCCTGACCCGCCTCATCTGCGACGAGGCCGACCGCATCGTGAAGCTGGTCGAGCGGGTCGAGCTGTTCGGCGACGAGCGTCCCGTCGAGCGCGGCCCCGTCAACGTTCACGGCGTGCTCGACCAGGTCAAGCGTCTCGCCCAGTCCGGCTTCGCGCGGCATATCCGCTTCGTTGAGGCTTACGATCCGTCCCTGCCTCCGATCCTCGGCAACCGCGACCAGCTCGTCCAGGTGTTTCTCAACCTCGTCAAGAACGCCGCCGAGGCGATCGGCATCGACGCCCTGGAGGGCGAGATCGTCCTGTGCACCGCCTTTCGCACGGGTGTTCGCCTGCAGGTTCCTGGATCGCGCGAGCGGGTCAGCCTGCCGATCGAGCTGACCGTGCGCGACAACGGACCCGGCGTCCCGGGCGATCTCTTGTCGGACCTATTCGAGCCGTTCGTCACGACCAAAGCCCAGGGAAGTGGCCTCGGACTTGCCTTGGTCGCCAAGATCGTCGGCGACCACGGCGGCATTGTCGAATGCGACCCCGCCCCGCGGCGCACCACCTTCCGTGTGCGCCTGCCGATGTTCACCGCCCGCGATGGGCGCGAAACCGAAACATGAGGCCGAACGCGATGCCGACTGGCAACATCCTTCTCGCCGATGACGACGCCGCCATTCGGACGGTGCTCAACCAGGCCCTGTCGCGAGCCGGATACGAGGTCCGCTCGACGGGCAACGCCGCCACCCTGTGGCGCTGGGTGGCGCAGGGGGAGGGCGATCTCATCATCACCGACGTGGTCATGCCCGACGAGAACGCCTTCGACCTCCTGCCGCGCATCAAGCGCGTGCGCCCGGAGCTGCCGATCATCGTCATGAGCGCCCAGAACACCTTCATGACGGCCATCCGCGCGTCCGAGCGCGGCGCCTACGAATACCTGCCGAAACCGTTCGACCTGAAGGAGTTGGTGGCGATCGTGGGCCGCGCCTTGTCGCGGCCGCGCGACGCGGCGATGCCGAACGGGCCCCTCGAAGGCGAGGATATCCCGCTCGTCGGCCGCTCCCCGGCGATGCAGGAGATCTACCGGGCCCTCGCGCGCCTCATGCCGACGGATCTCACGGTGATGATCACGGGCGAGTCCGGTACCGGCAAGGAGCTCGTCGCGCGCGCCCTGCACGATTACGGCAAGCGCCGCAACGGGCCGTTCGTCGCCGTCAACATGGCGGCCATCCCGCGCGAACTGATCGAATCGGAGCTGTTCGGGCACGAGAAAGGCGCCTTCACGGGCGCCATGGCGCGCAGCGTCGGCCGCTTCGAGCAGGCCGAAGGCGGCACGCTGTTCCTGGACGAGATCGGCGACATGCCGATGGAGGCTCAGACACGGCTCCTGCGCGTCCTGCAGCAGGGAGAATACACGACCGTCGGCGGGCGCGTGCCGATCAAGACCAACGTCCGCATCATCGCCGCCACCAACAAGGACCTGCGCATCTCCATCCAGCAGGGCCTCTTTCGCGAGGACCTGTTCTTCCGCCTCAACGTGGTGCCGTTGCGCCTGCCACCGCTGCGCGAGCGCAGCGAGGACATCCCGGACCTCGTGCGCCACTTCTTCACCGTGGTCGAGAAGGAGGGGCTGACCCGCAAGCAGCTCGACGGCGACGCCATGGACCGGCTGAAGCGCTACCGCTGGCCCGGCAACGTGCGCGAGCTGGAGAATCTGGTGCGGCGCCTGGCGGCCCTTTACCCGCAGGACACGATCACGGGTCCGATCGTCGACGGCGAGCTCGACTCCGCGCCGATGATGATGCCGGCCCAGCAGGCCAAGGGATGGGAGCCGGACGGCGACGGCCTGTCGGGCGCGGTCGAGCGCCACCTCGCCGAGTATTTTGCGGGCTTCAAGGACGCGCTGCCGCCCCCGGGACTCTACCACCGCATCCTGCGCGATATCGAAGGCCCGCTGATCGGCGCAGCCCTGGCGGCGACACGCGGGAATCAGATCCGGGCAGCCGAATTGCTCGGCCTCAACCGCAACACCCTGCGCAAGAAAGTCCGCGACCTCGAGCTTCAGGTCTTCCGCACCGGACGCCCTTGAGGGCCGCCAAACCCTTCCATCTGCGACGGATTCACCGGTCCCGCGGCGGCGCGGGGCGCGCCCCAGATCGGCCTGTAGACTTGCCCTAGAATCGTATTATTTAGACAACACTGTTGTGGGGCTGCATCACCGCGGCGATTTTGGATGGGACAGCCCCAAACGCGGAGCTTTTTTTGAGCGAGCTCGAACAGCGACCCGCCCATAGCACGATACCCGCCGGCGAGGGCCGGCGCGGACCCGGCTGGATCGGCATGCTGACCGTGACGGCGGCCCTCCTGTCCGGGTTGGCGACGTTCCTCGTGCTCGGCGGCATGACGCCCATCCTGCCGACCAACGACGTCGTGCGGGCGCTGCTCTTCTTCAATCTGGTGCTCGTCGTCATCCTGATCGGCATCGTCGCCTGGGAGGCGGGCAGCCTCATGCGCGCCCGCCGCGCCGGCGCCGCCGGGGCGGGCCTGCACACGCGCATCGTCGGCCTGTTCAGCCTCGTGGCGGCGCTTCCGGCAATGATCGTCGCGCTGGTCGCCACCGTCACGCTCGATCGCGGCCTCGACCCCTGGTTCACCGGCTCGATCAAGGCGATCATGTCGAACACGGTCGAGATCGCCACAGCGTACCGGGACACGCAGTGCCGGACGCTCGCCCGCGAGACCAATCTGATGGCGGCGGATCTCGACCGGGCGCGCGGGCTGTTCGACGCCGACCGCGACCTGTTTCGCCAGTTCATGACCTCGCGCGCCACCTTCCTCAGCTTCCCGCTGGCCATGATGGTCGAGCCGGATGGGACGGTGGCGGAGCGGATCGAGGGCCGTCCCCTGGAGAACGTGGCACCGCCGAGCGAGGAGGATCTGCGCGAGGCCCGCGAGAAGGACGCGCTGTGCCTGATCCCGCGTTCCGGCAATGTGTTCCGCGCGGTCCTCAAGCTCTCGGCCCATGACGGGCGCATCCTGTTCGTCGCCCGTCCCGTCGATCCGCGCGCCACCGAGTTCATCCCGGCGGCGGAAGCGGGCGTCGCCTATTACCAGGTGCTCGAGCAGAAGAAGCTCGGCATCCAGGTCGCCTTCGCGTCCATGTTCGCGCTCGTGACCCTGATCGTGCTGCTGTCGGCGGTGTGGTTCGGCCTCAATTTCGCGAACCACCTGATCGCGCCGATCCGGCGGCTCATCCACGCCACGGACCAGGTGGCGACCGGCAACTTCTATGTGCAGGTGCCCGTGCGGCGTCAGGACGGCGATCTCAGCCATCTCGGCGAGACGTTCAACAAGATGACGTCCGAGCTGCGCCACCAGCACGACGATCTCACGGCCGCGAGCGATCTCATCGACCGCCGCCGGCGCTTCACGGAAGCGGTCCTCTCGGGCGTCTCGGCCGGAGTGATCGGCATCGACCCGCGCGGCCAGATCACCATCGTCAACCCGTCCGCGGAGGCGCTGCTCGGCTCCGCGCGATCCGATCTGATGGGCCATCCGGTCGATGCGGTGCTGCCGGAGATCGCGCCCCTGATCGAGGAAGCGAAGTCGACCCGGCAGCGCCTCGTCCAGCAGCAGATCCTGATCTCCCGCAAGGGCCGCGAGCGCACCCTCAACGTGCGCGTCACCAGCGAGCAGGCGCGGGGCGAGGACAAGGGCTTCGTCATCACCCTCGACGACATTACCGATCTCGTCTCGGCGCAGCGCACGTCCGCCTGGGCCGATGTGGCACGCCGCATCGCGCACGAGATCAAGAACCCTCTGACGCCGATCCAGCTCTCGGCCGAGCGCATCCGGCGCAAATACGGCAAGGTCATCACCGTCGACCGCGAGGTGTTCGACCAGTGCACCGACACGATCGTCCGCCAGGTCGACGACATCAAGCGCATGGTCGACGAGTTCTCCTCGTTCGCCCGCATGCCGAAGCCGAAGATGGGCGACGAGGACGTGGTCGACACGGTCCGGCAGGTGGTCTTCATGATGCGAATCGCGCATGCCGACCTCGTCCTCAAGGACGACATGCCGGGATCCCCGATCGGCGCCAAGTTCGACCGCCGGCTCCTGTCGCAGGCGGTCACGAACATCGTGAAGAACGCGACCGAGGCCATCGCGGCGGTGCCGGACGAGGAACGAGGCGAGGGGGAAATCACGGTGGCGGTGCGCAAGGAGCCGGACGACATGGTCGTCATCGAGGTCACCGACAACGGCAAGGGCTTCCCGACCGAGGGCCGTCAGCGCCTCCTCGAGCCCTACATGACG
Source organism: Beijerinckiaceae bacterium (assembly GCA_035630175.1). Lineage (GTDB taxonomy): Bacteria > Pseudomonadota > Alphaproteobacteria > Rhizobiales > Beijerinckiaceae > JAJKJG01. The sequence continues at coordinate 6,161 of DASQLE010000077.1, read as the reverse complement.
ACGCGCGAGGGCGGCACCGGGCTCGGTCTCGCCATCGTCAGCAAGATCTTCGAGGAGCACGGCGGCGGCATCGAGCTCGCCGACAACCCGCATGGCCGCGGCGGCCGGGTGCGCATGTGGTTCCCGGCCGACGCAGAGACAGAGCGATCCGAGGCGGGCGCACCCGCCGTTCACGAACCGCGTAGGGCAAGGGCATGAGCGCCGATATCCTGATCGTCGACGACGAGGCCGACATCCGCGAGCTGGTGGCGGGCATTCTCGAGGACGAGGGCCACCGCACCCGCACGGCCGGCTCCTCCGACGAGGCTCTGGCCTCGATCGAGGCGCGCCGGCCGCACCTCGCCTTCCTGGACATCTGGCTCCAGGGCAGCCGCCTCGACGGCCTGCAGGTGCTCGATGTCGTGCGCGGCCAGCACCCGGACCTGCCGATCGTCATGATCTCGGGTCACGGCAACATCGAGACCGCCGTGTCGGCCATCAAGGCAGGCGCCTACGACTTCATCGAGAAGCCGTTCAAGGCCGACCGCCTGGTGCTCGTCGCCGAGCGCGCGCTCGAGGCCTCGCGCCTGAAGCGCGAAGTGCGCGACCTCAAGGCGCGCTCCGTGCAGGCAAGCCGCATCGTCGGCCGCTCGCCGGCCGCGAACAGCCTGCGCCAGACGGCCGAGCGCGTCGCGCCGACCAACGCGCGCATCCTCATCACCGGGGCGCCCGGCGCGGGCAAGGAGCTGACCGCGCGCACGGTCCACGCCCTGTCGGCGCGCGCCAATGCGCCCTTCGTGGTGATCAACGCCGCCACCATCACGCCCGACACCATGGAAGCGGAACTGTTCGGCATCGAGGGCGGCGACGAGCGGGCGCGCCGGGTTGGCGCCCTCGAGGAGGCGCATGGCGGCACCCTCTACATCGACGAGATCGCCGACATGCCGCGCGAGACCCAGAACCGCATCCTGCGCGTGCTGGTGGACCAGAACTTCCAGCGGGTCGGCGGCAGCACGCGCGTGCATGTGGACGTGCGCATCGTCTCGTCGTCGAGCCGGGACCTCGCGGCCGAGATCGCGGCCGGCCGCTTCCGCGAGGACCTGTTCCACCGTTTAAGCGTGGTGCCGATCCGGGTGCCGTCCCTGTCCGAGCGGCGCGAGGACGTGCCGGAGCTGATCGAGTTCTTCATGGACCAGATCTCGGCCGCCACCGGCCTGCCGAAGCGGCGCATCGGCGAGGACGCCATGGCCGTTCTCCAGTCCCATGACTGGCCCGGCAACGTCCGCCAGCTGCGCAACAACGTCGAACGGCTGCTGATCCTGTCGACGGGGGACGCCGAGACGGAGATCACCGCCGACAAGCTGCCCTCCGAGGTCGGAGCTCTCGTGCCGACCACCCCGAACGGGGCCGGCGGCGAGAAGCTGATGGGCTTGCCCCTCCGCGACGCGCGCGAGATCTTCGAGCGCGAGTATCTCGTCGCGCAGATCGCGCGCTTCAGCGGCAACATCTCGCGGACGGCTGAATTCATCGGCATGGAGCGCTCGGCCCTGCATCGCAAGCTGAAATCCCTCGGGATCGGCGCATAAAGGCAAAGTTTTCCAAGACGAAAGCTTGCGCCCCCTTGCGCAAAGCCAGAGTTCACCGTGTAATGCGGGGGCCGGCGAGGCCCGCAATGGGCGGGACAACAACGATTGGGGCGGCTCGGGCCAAGACCGGCGGCTACGGGCTGGCGAGGCAACTTCAATGGCGAGCGAGCGCGCGCAAAACCTTCAGGACACCTTCCTCAACCACGTCCGCAAGAACAAGATCCCGCTCACGATCTTTCTCGTCAACGGCGTCAAGCTGCAGGGCGTGGTGACCTGGTTCGACAACTTCTGCGTTCTCTTGCGCCGGGACGGGCATTCCCAGCTCGTCTACAAGCACGCGATCTCGACCATCATGCCCGGCCACCCGGTGCAGCTGTTCGAGCAGGCGGACGAGGCGCCCGAAAAGGCTTGAGGTGACGGAGCCCCGCCCGCCCGCCGAAGAGCGCCTGCAACGGGCGGCGGAGCCGGAGAAGAATGTCGCGGCGGGCACGCGCGCCCTCGTGCTCGGCCCCTATCTCGTGCGTCGACGCGTGCGCCGCGGCGGTCCGGTGGAGGGGGACGGCCCCTCCAACCCTCGCAGCGAAGACGCTCGCCTCGACGAAGCGGTCGGACTTGCGCAGGCCATCGACCTCAACGTCTTGGCCGCGATCCCCGTGTCGCTCAACGCATTGCGGCCGGCGACCTATCTCGGCAAGGGCAAGGTCGAGGAGATCGCCGGGCTGGTGCGCGCCGACAGCGTCGGCCTCGTCGTGATGGATTGCGCGCTGACGCCGGTGCAGCAGCGCAACCTGGAAAAAGCCTGGGGCGCCAAGGTCATCGACCGCACCGGGCTGATCCTCGAGATCTTCGGGCGGCGGGCGCGCACCCGCGAGGGCGCCCTGCAGGTAGAACTCGCCCATCTGTCCTACCAAAAGAGCCGCCTCGTCCGGTCGTGGACGCATCTCGAGCGTCAGCGCGGCGGCTTCGGCTTCCTTGGCGGGCCCGGCGAGACCCAGATCGAGGCCGACCGCCGCCTGATCCAGGAGCGCATGACACGCATCGAGCGCGATCTCGAGACCGTCACCCAGACCCGCGCTCTGCACCGGGCGAGCCGGCGGCGGGTGCCGTATCCGATCGTCGCCCTGGTCGGCTACACCAATGCCGGCAAGTCGACCCTGTTCAACCGCCTGACCGCCGCCGGCGTGCTGGCGGAGAACATGCTGTTCGCAACGCTCGATCCGACCTCGCGCGCCATCAAGCTGCCGCATGGCGAGACGGCCATCCTGTCCGACACCGTCGGCTTCATCTCCGATCTCCCGACCATGCTGGTCGCCGCCTTCCGCGCGACCCTCGAAGACGTGATCGAGGCCGACGTGCTTCTGCACGTGCGCGACATTTCGCACGGCGACACCGATGCCGAAGCGGCGGATGTGCAAGGCGTCCTGCGCGACCTCGGGATCAATGCGGACGACCACCGACGCATCGTCGAGGTCTGGAACAAGGCCGACCTGTTGCCGGCCGAGGATCGCGACCGCCTCGACGCCAGCATCGCCCGCATGCCGGCGGATCGCCGCCCGGCCCTGGTTTCGGCGGTGAGCGGGGAGGGGATCGAGGCGCTGCTCAAGGGCATCGAGCGCCGCATCAGCGAGGGGCGATCCACCTTCCAGGTCATCCTCGACCCGGCCGACGGCCAGGGGCTCAACTGGCTCTACGAGCAGGCGGAGGTGCTCGACCGACGCACCGATGCGGATGGCAGGCTGCACGTCGTGGCCCGCATCGCGCCCGAGAAGGAGCCGCGTCTGCGCACCCGCTTCCCTTCGGCGAGGCACATCAGCTAGGTGTCGTCCCCGGCCGGCCAACGGGTCCGGCCTGTAGCCGGCCCGATGCAGGCTACGCGAGGGAACGGGACCCAGCAGCGCCAACGGTTCCTGGATCGGCTGCCCCTGCCCTTGGACTTCGGTTAGGCTCCGGCCGGGGATGGCCGGTGCGCTCGGCGGCCTTCGCCTCGCTCCAAAGCCGTTCCATCTCGTCGAGGCTCGCCTCTCCCGGTGAGCGCCCGCGATCGGCGAGGCTCCGCTCGATCGCCTGGAAGCGCCGCTCGAACTTGGCATTGGCCCGCCGCAACGCTGCTTCCGCATCGACCTTGAGATGCCGGGCAAGATTGGCGGCCGCGAACAGGAGATCGCCGATTTCGTCCTCGATCCGCTCGGGCTGTCCCCCGGCGACCGCATCGGCAACTTCGGCGATCTCCTCGTGGATCTTGTCGACGACCTGGGCGGTCTCGGGCCAGTCGAATCCGACCGTCGCGGCTTTGCGGGTCAGTTTCTCGGCGCGGGTGAGGGCCGGCAACGCCTGGGCGATCCCGTCGAGCAGGCCCGGCCGCACCGCCGTCACGTCGCGGCTTGCCCGGGCACGCGCGCTCCGCTCGGCCGCCTTGACCGCTTCCCACACCCCCTTCACCTCGTCCGGCGACAGGTCGCGTGCCTCGCCGAATACGTGCGGATGGCGGCGGACCAGCTTGGCCGTGATGGCCTCGACTACGTCGCCGAAGACGAAGGCGCCGGCCTCCTCGGCCATGCGGGCGTGGAACACGACCTGCAGCAGCAGGTCGCCGAGCTCGTCCCGGAGGTCCTCGAGGTCGCCGCGCTCGATGGCGTCGGCAACCTCGTAGGCCTCCTCGATCGTGTAGGGCGCGACCGTCCGGAACGTCTGCTCAAGGTCCCACGGACATCCGCTGCCCGGCCGTCGGAGGGCCGCCATGATGTCGATCAGGCGCTCGATCTCGCGGGAAGGGACCATGCCGACTCCGAACACGCGCAGGCGATAGCCCTTGCGCATGTGCCGCGTCCAGAGGACACGGCGCCGTTATCGGGCACGTCCGATCGCTTTCGGAGGAGACGCTTCCTACGAGCGGCGCGGCGCCACGCACGGATCGAGCCGGGTCGAACGCGCCGATTGGGCGAGCGAGCCGGTCATTCCGGGGTCCGGCAGCTTGCGCGTCACATCGGCAGCGAGTCGCGATAAGCCGCTGTAATCGAAGGGCTTGTCCGAAAAGGAATGAGACGCGAGATAGGCGAGTGCGCCGCCGGCGAGAGCCACCTTCAGGGTGCCCGAGATCAGATGGGGCCCCTCGCCGTCGCCGCGAAGAAAATCGAGCATGGGACCACCTCCTGGGCCGCGCTCCGTGTCGCGACTTGAGTATGGTCCACGTCCGGTAAAGCCTTTGTGCATAGCCTCGGGCAGACTTGCGGAAGCTGGGGCTGGTCGTCTGCGCGCGGGGTCGGGACGAACTCGCGTCGCTTCCTGTTCGCATGTTGCAGGAAAACGACAGACCGGCCGGCGGCCTTCCGGTATTCAGGTGGCCGGACCACTCATGGATTGGACCCCCCACACATGAAAAAGATTTTACTCTCAAGCGTTGCTCTTCTCGGCATGGCGGTTGCCGCCCAGGCGGCCGATCTGCCCCGCCGCACGATGGCCCCGGCCCCGTATGTGGCCGCTGTCCCGGTTTTCACCTGGACCGGTTTCTACGTCGGCGTGAACGCCGGTTACGGCTGGAGCGACAACGGCCAGGATGACCGCTTTCGTCTCGGCAGCGGCGATGTCTTCACTGGCAGCGCCCCCGGCACCGTCTCCTTCAGGACCAACAACGACGAGAGCGAAGGCTTCCTCGGCGGCGCCCAGATCGGTTACAACTGGCAGTTCACCCCGGGCAACGGCTTCGTGGTGGGCGTCGAGACCGACATCCAGGGCATCGACCTCGACCGTGACAACGGTACTACGGCCTTCACCTTCGACCCGAGCGGCGTCGGCACCGGCCTCACCGGCGCCAACTTCGTCCCGGTTCGCAACAGCGCCAGCAGCCTCGACTATTTCGGCACGATTCGTGGCCGCCTCGGCTACGCCTTCGACCGGTTCATGATCTATGGCACCGGCGGCTTCGCCTACGGCGGCGGCGACCGCAACAACGGCTGCCCGACCTTCGTGAACGGCAACAACGTCAGCCGCTTCTGCGACAACGGCGGCGACGACACCCGTTGGGGCTACACCTTCGGCGGCGGCTTCGAATGGGCCCTGCCGGTCAGCACCGTCAGCTTCTTCGGCTCGACGGCCGTGACGTTCGGCGTCGAGGGCCTCTACGTCAACCTCGACGACGACAAGGGCAACGACCGCCTCGCCGGCTTCAACGCCGTAACCGGCAATCCGGTCTTCGTGTCGAGCCGCGGCGGCGACAACGAGACCGATTTCGGCCTCGTTCGGGCGAAGCTTAACTTCAAGTTCTAGTCTCTCACCAGAGATTGGTCCGGAAGGGCCCGGCGGCGACGCCGGGCCTTTTTCTTTGCGCCGAGATCACAATGGTGGGCGCTCACTTGATCAGCGGACGCTGCCGTTGAACGTGCCGCGGGAGGTCGTGCAATTGCATCCCGTTCCGACCGGCACCGGCGGATGAGGGCACGTGCCGCCGGCCGTCACGCACACGTCGCCGGCACCGCCTCGTCCGGACCGGCGCTCCTCGTATGGTCGCTCGGGCCGCCGTGATCGACGCCGCCACTCGTCGTCATCGTCATACGGGTCGTAGCCGCGCCGGCCATAAGATCCGCCGCGACGGTCATCATA
>DASQLE010000076.1:0-21962 GCA_035630175.1 Beijerinckiaceae bacterium | reverse complement strand
CGGGCCGGAAGGTCTCGCGCGGGATGAGCTCGTCGCGGCGCACGATGGCCTCGCCGCGGCCGAGGTCGACGATGACGTTGCCGTATTCGACGCGCTTGACGACGCCGTTCACGACCTCGCCGATGCGGTCCTTGTATTCCTGGTATTGCCGGTCGCGCTCGGCGTCGCGCACCTTCTGAACGATGACCTGCTTGGCCGATTGCGCGGCGATGCGGCCGAAATCGAACGGCGGCAGGGTCTCGGCGATGGCGTCGCCGACCTGGGCAGCCGGGTTGCGCTTGCGCGCCTCGGACAAGGCGATCTCGCGCGAGTCGTTCTCGACGGCATTGTCGTCCACCACCAGGAGGTGGCGGGCGAGGCGCAGTTCGCCCGTCTTGGGATGGATCTCGGCATGGACGTCCGTTTCGGCCCCGTAGCGGGAGCGGGCGGCCTTGGCGATGGCGTCGGCCATGGCGTCAAGGACGATCTGCTTGTCGATCACCTTTTCGCGGGCGACCGCGTCCGCGATCTGCAAGAGCTCAAGCCTGTTGGCGCTGACGGCCATGGGGGCACTCCTTCGTTAAAGCGCTTTGTCTTGCCGCTTGACCCGCGGCGTCCATTTCGGCGCGGGCTTGCGGCTGTCGGATGAGGCCGACGGATCGCCATCCGCCGGCGACGGCGCCGAGCCCCGGCGCAGGGATTCGCGCACGAGCGCGTCGGTGAGCACGAGCCGGGCGTCGGCGAGATCGGCGAGCGGAAGCCGCGCGAGCGGCTCCTCGCCTTCCTTCACGTCAGGCAGCTCGAGGACGACGGCTTCGCCCTCGACGCCTCGGATCACGCCGCGGAACCGCTTACGGGCGGCCACGGGGACGGCCATCTCGATCTTGGCCTCATGGCCCGCCCAGCGCTCGAAATCCTGCCTGCGCACGAGCGGACGGTCGATGCCGGGCGACGAAAGCTCGAGATAATAGGCGCGCCCGACCGGATCCTCCAGGTCGAGCGCCGGCGACACGGAGCGGCTGACGGCCTCGCAATCCTCGACCGTCATGGTGCCGTCCTCGCGCTCGGCCATGATCTGGACCGTGCAGCCGTTCTGGCCGGACACCTTGACCCGCACCAGGCGGAAGCCGAGATCATCAATGACGGGTTCGACGATGGTGGCCACCCGGGCCGCGACCCCTGTCTCCGTGATCAGACGCTCGTTCGTTCCGTGAGCCATTCGTCATCCGGCGACGCCCTGGCATTGCAGAAATAAAAAAGAGCGGGACCCCGGGGGGCCCGCTCCTGAACCGCAGCATCGCTGCAACCAGAGCTGACAACCGTCCCTATAGCTAAAGGAGGGTTACGATGCAAGCTCCGGGGCCCCCTGCGGGCTGGAGCGGCCACGTTTTCTTAAGACTGCATAATATTTCGGTTACGGGTCCCTGCTATGCTTCCTGCGTGGCGTACCCGTGGAGCGGCTATGAGTAACTGGGGTTCCTTTGTCGGCGAGGTCGAAGATGCCGTCGCGAGCGGGGACCCGATCAAGCGCGTCGATACCCTGCGGCGCATGACCAGCCTGTTCGTCGAGCACGCTCCCAACCTCAAGGACGCGCATGTCACGGTGTTCGACGAGGTGATCCTGCGTCTCTCGCGCGACCTCGAATTCAAGGCGCGGGTCGAGCTGTCGGAACGTCTCGCCGATGTCGGCAACGCGCCCCCGAAGGTCGTGCGCGACCTCGCCTTCGACACGGACATCACCGTGGCCGGACCCGTGCTCGAGCGCTCGTTGCGGCTGGACGAGGACGATCTCGTGACCATCGCCCACGACCGCGGCCAGGATCACCTGTTCGCCCTGTCGCGCCGCCCGACCCTGAGCGAGCGTGTCACGGACATCCTGGTCGACCGCGGCGATCAGCGGGTCGTGCGCTCGGTCGCCGTCAACGACGGAGCCCGCTTCTCCGAGCGCGGCTTCACCCGGCTGATGGCGCGCGCCCGCGAGGACGAGGTGCTGCAGAGCATCCTCAAGACCCGCCGCGATATCCCGCCCCGCCAGCTGCAGGAACTCGTGGCCATCGCCCGTGAGAAGGTGCGCGAGACGCTGCGGTCCGAATATGCGGACGCCGCCGACGAGGTGTTCGACGCCGCCGTCGACGAGGTGGCGCAAGCCGCCGCCGAGACCTGCCAGCCGAATGTTCTCGTCGACGAGTTCGAAGCCGCCAGCGCCGCCGTCCGGCAAAAGGCTCGTTCGGGCGGGCTCGTCGAAGACGACGTGGTCGACTGGATCAGGGCCGGCCGCATGGAGGAGGCCCTCGCCGCCGTCGCGCACCTTGCCGGAATTCCGGTCGAGATGGTGGCCCGCGCTTATCACGCGCCCCATTACGATCCGCTGCTCTTTATCGTGCGCTCGATCAAGTTCGGCTGGGGAACCTTCAAGATGCTGCTGACCGTGAAGGCCGGCCGCCAGCCCTCCTCCGACGTGATCAAGAGCGCCTTCGATAGCTTCCAGCAGCTTTCGGTGCAGACGGCACAGCGTGTGGTCCGCTTCACGGCGGTGCGCGAGCATGCCATGCAGCCGAGCGCTGCCTGACGTTTGGTGCGCCGCGCTGCGACACCGCGGATAGTCTGAGTTCGAGGCGGGGTCGGGTTCGTCGATGGGTTTGCTGCCGAAGCTGATCAAGGAGCTGGAAGCGTCCATAGCGCACGGCTCGTCCGATCGTCGCACCGACACGCTTCGGCGCGTCACCGATCTCTTCCTGCGCGACCCCGAAGCGCTGAGCGAACAGCAGGTCGACGTGTTCGATCTCGTCATCGCGCGCCTCGCCATCGCGATCGAGACTCGCGCGCGCGCCGACCTGGCGGAGCGTCTCGCCGGCGTCCCGAACGCGCCGCGCGGCGTCATCCGGTCCCTCGCGCACGACCAGATCGTCGTCGCGCGCCCCGTCCTGACCCGCTCCGAGCGGCTGTCCGACGAGGACCTCATCGCCGTCGCCCTGGCGAAGGGGCGCGACCACATGCTCGCCATTTCCGAGCGCCCGCGGCTGAGCGAGCCGGTCACGGACGTGCTGGTGTCGCGCGGCGACCGGGTCGTCGCGCACGCCGTGGCCGGCAATCCCGGCGCCCGCCTGTCGCGCATGTCCTCGGCCGCGCTGATCAACCGTGCCTGCGCCGACGAGGCCCTGCAGGCCCTTCTCAGCCAGCGCGACGACCTGCCCGACGCGCATATCCGCCAGCTCGTGGCGGTGGCCCGCGAGACGGCGCGCCGGCGCCTCGCCCAAAGCCTGCCGGGCGGCGTCCGTTCGTCCGTCGACGCGGCCGTGGAGCAGAGCGCCCAGACCGTCGAGGCGGCGGTCGCGAGCGCGCGCGACTACAGCCAGGCTCTTGCGGCCGTCCAGGCGCTCGCGGAGGAGCGCCGGCTCGACGAGAGCGACCTCATCGATTTCGCGTCGAACGGTCAGCTCGAGGAAACGATCTGCGCCGTCGCGTACCTGATCGGCCTATCCGTGACGGCTGCGGAGCGCCTGTTCGACGGGCCGGAAACCGATCTTCTGCTCGTCGTCGGCAAGTCGCAGGAATGGAGCTGGCGTCTCGTGCGGGCGCTCCTGCGGCTGCGCAGCCCGGCTCTGTCGGCCCATGCCCTGCGGCGCGCTCAGGAGACCTATGACGGGCTGTCGCCGAGCACCTCGCAGAGGGTGGTGCATTTCCTCAAGGCGCGCGAGGCGGCCGAGCGGCGTTCGGCCGAACAGGCGGCGGCTCGGCGCCAGATCCGAGGCGGCGGCGCCTGATGGCGCGCCATGCCCACCCTTAGGATCGACCTCGATCAGGGCGGATCGCGGTCCGGCAGGCGCTCGAAGGTCAGGTAGACGGCTTTGCGCTCGTCCCGCGACGCCTTCGCCTCGTAGCGCGTGCCCGGCCAATCAGGCCAGGGTCGCCGCCAATCGTCCGGCCGCTCGGCGGTCCATTGGAAGGCGCTCGACCGCAGCACGCGTGCCAAGGCCCATCCGGCGTAATCATCGATGTCGGTGGCGAAGCGCAATTCGGAGCCCGGCGTCATCACGCGCGCCAAGGCCGCGAGCGCGCGGTCCGACAGGAAGCGGCGCTTGCGGTGCCGCCGCTTCGGCCACGGATCGGGATAGAGCAGCGACACGCCGGCGAGCGAGCGCGGCGGAAGGGCGCCGATCAGCTCGGTCGCGTCCGCGTCCCAGATGCGGATGTTGGCAAGCTGCTCGCGGGCGATCACCGCGAGCAGCTTGGCGACGCCGTTGACGAAAGGCTCGCAGCCGATAAAGGCGGTCTGCGGATGCGCACGGGCCTGCGCGGCGAGATGCTCGCCGCCCCCGAAGCCGATCTCGAGCCGAAGCGAAGCGCTCGGGTGCGGGAAGGACGCGAGCGGATCGCGCGGATCGACGCGCAGCCGCGGCAGAAGCGTGCGGAGCAGCTCGTCCTGCGACGTCCGCAGCCGCTTGCCCTTGCGGCGGCCGTAGAACGCGCCCGGGGCGTCGCGCTCGGCCGCGGCCGGCCTGTCCGTCAGGACAGCGCCGAGCGCAGCGTCTCGACCAGATCCGTGCGCTCCCACGAGAAGCCGCCGTCCGCGTCCGGCTTGCGGCCGAAATGGCCGTAGGCCGCTGTGCGCGCGTAGATCGGCTTGTTGAGGTTGAGATGCGTGCGGATGCCGCGTGGCGACAGGTCCATGACCTCCATCAGCGCGGCCTCGAGCTTATCCTCCGGAACCTCGCCGGTATCGTAGAGGTCGGCATAGATCGACAGCGGCTTGGCGACGCCGATCGCATAAGCGACCTGGATCGAGCAGCGGCGCGCGAGGCCCGCCGCGACCACGTTCTTGGCGAGATAGCGGGCCGCGTAGGCGGCGGACCGGTCCACCTTGGTCGGGTCCTTGCCCGAGAAGGCGCCGCCGCCGTGCGGCGCGGCGCCGCCATAGGTGTCGACGATGATCTTACGCCCGGTGAGCCCGCAATCCCCGTCAGGCCCGCCGATCACGAACTTGCCGGTCGGGTTGACGTGCCAGACGGTCTTGTCGGTGACCCAGCCCGCGGGCAGCGTCTTGCGGATATAGGGCTCGACGATGGCCTGGATGTCCTCGGATGCGAGCGCCTCGTCCAGATGCTGGGTCGAGAGCACGATCTGGGTGACCTCGACGGGCTTGCCGCCTGCGTAGCGAACCGTGACCTGGCTCTTCGCGTCCGGGCCGAGCGCCCCGGCGCCGTTGGCCTTTCCCTTGCGGGCCGCCGCGAGGTCTTCGAGGATCTTGTGGGCATAGAAGATCGGCGCCGGCATCAGTTCCGGCGTTTCGTCGCAGGCGAAGCCGAACATCATGCCCTGGTCGCCGGCGCCCTCGTCCTTGTTGCCGCTGGCGTCGACGCCTTGGGCGATATCGGCCGATTGCGAATGCAGGTAGACGGAGATGTCGGCCGTCTTCCAGCTGAACCCGGCCTGGTCGTAGCCGATATCGCGGATGGCGCCGCGGGCCAGCTCGACGACGCGCTCGTCATTGACCGAGGCGGGGCCGCGCACCTCGCCGGCGATCACCACCCGATTGGTGGTGGCGAGGGTCTCGATGCCGCTGCGGGCCTCGGGCATGTCCGCAAGATACGCGTCGAGGATGGTGTCGGAGATGCGGTCGCAGACCTTGTCGGGATGGCCTTCGGAGACCGACTCGCTCGTGAAAACGTAATCTGATCGACGCACGGGCTGGCGCTCTCGCTGTGGGGAGTGACGGCGCAAATCGCCTGTCCGGACAGCTCGTCCGAACGCCGGGCTTGTGCCCCAGCCTCCCCTCCCGGTCAAGAAAAACAGCGCCTGGATCGCGTCCTGGCTAGCGCGGCGTCGCTCGCCGGGCCGTGATCGCGGCGAGCCAGCATCCGAGCACGAGCGCGACGACAAGGGCGTTGCCGAAGCGGGCGAACAGGGGTTGCGCGATCACGCCCGGCAGCGGCGCGTCGATCACGCCTTCGGCCCCGAGCGGCAGCGAGGCGCGCAGGCGGCCATAGGGATCGATCACCGCGGAGATGCCGGTATTGGCCGCGCGCACGAGCGGAAGGCCCTCCTCGACGGCGCGGAGACGCGCCTGCGCCAGGTGCTGATGCGGACCGGGCGTCTGACCGAACCAGGCGTCGTTGGTGACGTTCAGGATCAGCCCCGGCCTCGCTCCGGCGGCGGCGACGGCGCCCGGGAAGATCGCCTCGTAGCAGATGGTCGCCGCGACGACGGGCAGGCCGGGCACGAGAAGAGCCCCGCCCCGCTCGCCGGCCTCGAAACCGCCGGGCACGTGCACGAACTGCCGGAGCCCGAGGCTCCTGAGGGCGGCGTCCAGAACATGGGGGAAGTATTCCCCGAACGGCACCAGGTGGGTCTTGTCGTAGGTGCCGAGAACCGCGCCGTCGTCGCCGACGACGTGGATCGCGTTGTAGTAGCGGTATTGGGTGTCGCCCGGCAGCGGCTCGTCGGCCCGGGCCGCTCCGGTGATCAGCACGGTGCCGGGCGGCAGCAGCGCGGCGATCTGGGCGAGAGCCCGCGGATCGCGGTGCAGGAGGAACGGGAAAGCGGATTCCGGCCAGATGAGATGCGTCGCGTCGGCGACGCCGGCCGCCTGCGGCGACGTCGCCCGGTCGCTGAGCGTCAGGTAATGCCGCATGATGGCGTCGCGGTTCTCGGGCCTGAACTTGGCGTCCTGGGGCAGGTTCGGCTGCATGAGGCGAAGCCTCACCCCGGCGACGCTGTCGACCGGAGCGGCCGGAAGCCGGCCGGCTCCGAACAGCGCGAGGGCGGCCAGCCCGGCCAGCGCCGCAATCGGCGCTCCGGCGCGGCCCCGGAGATCCGATCCGGTGCCGACGGTCGCCGGCGCCGCGCAGATGAGAACGGCGAGCACCGTCAGGCCGTACAGCCCGACCAGCGATCCGGCCTGCATGAGCCAGCCGTTCTGGGCAAGGGCCATGCCGAGCGTGTTCCAGGGAAAGCCGGTGAACAGGGTTCCGCGCAGCCACTCGCTGACGGCCAGCCCGAAGGCGAGGGCGAAGATGCGTCCGGCGCCGGGCGACCAGATGGAGCGGGCGAGGGCGAACCCGCAGGCCGGAAAGAAGGCGAGCCCCGCCGGCAGGCCGAGCACGCCGAAAGGCAGCGCCCAAGCGAATTGCTCGGCTTCCACCAGGAACGCGGCCCCGAGCCACCACAGGCCGGCCACGAAGTAGCCGAACCCCCACCACCAGCCGATGACGGCCGTCGAGCGAAGCGTCGCGAGAAGCCGGCCGCGTCCGGCGGCCGCCCCGTCGATGAGCCAGACGGCGACGGTCAGCGAGAGCGCGAGGGCGGGCAGCAGGCCGAATGGCGGCATCGCCAGGGCGCCGGCGGCGCCGGCGAGGAACGCGATCAGAGAGCGGCGCCATCCCCAAGCCAGGATGACGCGCTGCGCGACGCCCGTCATGCGGCGGAGCTGCGGGGTCTCGCGTCGAGCGTTGCGGCCGGAAGCGCCGGCTCCCGTGGCGACTCGGAGGGGCCGTCGGACGGAGTGGACGAGCCGTAGCGGATGCGCACGCGTTTCAGGCGGCGCGGATCGGCCTCCAGCACCTCGAAGGCGAGGCTGTGCGGCCCGGCGATCGTGTCGCCCGGCGCGGGCACCCGGCCCGCCAGGGTCGTGATCAGCCCGCCGAGCGTGTCGATGTCGTCGGCCATCTCGTGGCTGACGAGGTCGAGGCTCAAGGCCTCCGAGACCTTCTCGAGCTTGGCCCGGGCATCGGCCACGAAGGTGCCGTCCTCGCACGCTTCGACGAGAGCCGCCGTGTCGACGTCGTGCTCGTCCTCGATCTCGCCGACCACCCGCTCGACCAGGTTCTCGATGGTGACGAGACCGTCCGTGCCGCCGTATTCGTCGACCACGAGGGCCATGTGCGTATGGGTCGCCTGCATGCGCACCAGCAGATCGATGGCCGGCATCGACGGCGGCGCGAACAGGACGGGGCGCACGAGGCTCGCATCCTCGACGCTCATCGCGAGATCGAGCGTGCAGCGATCCGGCGCCGCCGCCTCGCGCCCTTCACCCGCTTCGCTCTCCGCCTGCGCCGACAGGAAGCCGACCACATCGCGGATGTGGATCATGCCCTTGGCGTCGTCGATCGTGTCGCCGTAGACGGGAACGCGCGAGTGCCCGGCATTCCGGAAGACGCGCAACAGCTGGCCAAGCGCGGTGTCGGCGGCGACCGCGACGATCTCCGAGCGCGGCACCATGACGTCGTCGACCCGCACCCGATGCAGCTCGAGCACGTTCTTCAGCATGGTGCGCTCTTTCGGGGAGACATCGCCGTTCTCGTCGGTCTCGGCGAGGGCATCCTCGATATCGTCCCTGATCGAGTCCTTCGGCCTCAGGGAGAACAGATGCAGCAGGCGCTCGTACCACGGCTCGCGCGCCGCCCCTGCTTCGCCGACGCGGAAGGGGGCGCGCTCGTCACGACTTCGGTCGTCACTCATGGGGGGTGCGGTCAAGCCTCTCTAGATCGGGACGGCCATATCACGATACGGGTCGGCGATGCCAAGCTTCGCCAGGGCCTCGGTCTCGAGCGATTCCATGGCTTCCGCCTCCTCGTCTTCCTCGTGGTCGTGGCCGATGAGATGAAGGACCCCGTGGACGATGAGGTGGGCGACATGATGCGCAAGGCTCGTGCCTTGCGCCTCGGCCTCGCGGACGATCGTCTCGAAGGCGAGCGCGATGTCGCCGAGGTGCCGCACGCCGTCCGGGGCGGGCAGGCCGCTCCCGGGAAAGGACAGCACGTTGGTCGCCTTGTCGAGGCCGCGCCAAGCGCGGTTCAGGGCCTGAACGCCGGCATCGTCCGTGAGAAGAAGGCTGAGCTCCACCGGTGAGCGCGGCGCCGCCGGAGCCACCGCGAAAGCGGCCTCGACCGCGCTGCGGGCCGCCCCATCGAGATCGGCGATGCTGGCCCAATCGCCGGGGCCGCGCATGATGTCGAGGTCGATCATGAGGCCGCACCAGGGGCCGGCGACCGGCTCGCCGCGTCGTAGGCGGTGACGATGCGGCGGACGAGATCATGACGGACCACGTCTGCTTCGCGGAACACGATGCGGGCGATGCCCTCGACGCCGGACAGGATGCGCACCGCCTCAATGAGGCCGGATTTCTGGCCCGGCGGCAGGTCGATCTGGGTCGGGTCGCCGTTGACGATCATGCGCGACCCCTCGCCGAGACGGGTCAGAAACATCTTCATCTGCATGGACGTGGTGTTCTGGGCCTCGTCGAGGAGGACGACGGCGTTGGTCAGCGTCCGCCCGCGCATGAAGGCGAGCGGCGCGATCTCGATCATGCCGGTCTGCAGGCCGCGCTCGACGTGGCGCGCTTCCATGAAATCGTAGAGGGCGTCGTAGATCGGCCTGAGATACGGGTCGACCTTCTCGCGCATGTCGCCGGGCAGGAAGCCGAGCCGCTCCCCCGCCTCGACGGCCGGCCGCGACAGGATGAGTCGGTCGGCCTGGCCGCCTTCGAGAAGCGATACCGCGTGCCCGACGGCGAGCCAGGTCTTGCCGGTGCCGGCCGGGCCCTCGGCGAAGACGAGCTCGTGCTGCCGAAGGGCCTTGAGATAGGCGTCCTGGACGGCGTTGCGGGCGCGAACAGCGCCGCGCTTGCGCGTCGTGACCTGCTCGAAGCCGGAACGCCCCGCCGTCGTCTCGGCGGGCGGGAAGAGCGTCCCCTGCACGGCGCTCTCCTGGATGGCGCCGTCGACGTCGCCGAGCGACAGGGAGGCGCCGTTGCGGACGCGTTCGTACAGATTCTCGAGCACGTGCCGCGCCTTGTCGGTGGCGCCCGGCACGCCCTTCAGCACGACGTGGTTGCCGAGCGCGTTGGCGGCGACGCCGAGGCGGCGCTCGAGATGGGCGAGGTTCTGGTCGTAATGGCCGAAAACGAGGCTCGCCAGGCGGTTGTCGTCGAAGGCGAGGGTGATCTCGGCCCGCTCCTCGACGCCCGGCGGACTGTCGGCCTCGCCGTGCACCGCAGCCGGAATCCCTTCGTCTGCCCTCAACCGTCTCTCCTCACGCCGCGGCCGATGCCCGGGACGCGCCGTCCGCGCAGTCCGCGGTCTCGCCGAACAAGCTGTTCGTGGCCGCGCCCGTGATGCGGACCGGCACGATGTCGCCGACCGAAAGATGCGCAGCCTCGAGATGCACGGCCTGCAGATAGGGCGACTTGCCGGCAAGCTGGCCCGGATGGCGGCCCGGCTTCTCGAGGAGAACCTCGACGATCCGGCCGAAAGTCCCCCGGTTGAAGGCCTGGCGGTGGCTCTCGAGGCGTTCCTGCAGGCGGGCGAGGCGCTCCGCCTTCGCCTCCTCCGGCACCTGATCGTCGAGCTCGGCCGCCGGCGTGCCCGGGCGCGGGCTGTATTTGAACGAGAAGGCGCTGGCGAAGCGCACCTCGTCGACGAGGCGCAAGGTATCCCGGAAATCGGCCTCGCCCTCGCCCGGGAAGCCGACGATGAAATCGGACGACAGCGCGATATCGGGCCGGGCCGCGCGTATCCTCTCGACGAGGCGCAGATACGTGTCCGAGCCGTGCCGGCGGTTCATGGCCGCAAGGATGCGGTCGGATCCCGCCTGCACGGGCAGGTGCAGGTAGGGCATGAGGGCGGGCAGGTCGCGATGCGCGGCGATGAGCGCGTCGTCCATGTCGCGCGGATGGCTCGTGGTGTAGCGCAGGCGCGCGAGGCCGGGAATGTCGGCGAGCCGGTGCAAGAGGCGGCCGAGCGACCACACGGCGCCGCCGGGCCCGATGCCGTGATAGGCGTTGACGTTCTGGCCGATGAGCGTGACCTCGCGAATGCCGGCCGCAGCCAGGCGTTCCGCCTCGGCGACGATCGCGGCGACGGGGCGCGAGCTTTCCGCGCCCCGCGTGTAGGGGACGACGCAGAAGGTGCAGAACTTGTCGCAGCCCTCTTGGACCGTGAGGAAGGCCGAGACGCCGCGGCTGCGCGTCTTCGCCGGCGACGGCGCCGGCAGGCGCCCGAACTTGTCCTCGAGCGGAAACTCCGTATCGACGATGCCGCGCCCAGTGGCGGCGCGGTGCAGCAGCTCCGGCAGCCGGTGATAGCTCTGCGGCCCGACCACCACGTCGACGACGGGGGCGCGGCGGATGATTTCCTGCCCCTCGGCCTGGGCGACGCAGCCCGCCACCACGACGGTGGTGCTACGGCCATCCCGTTCGCGTTCGCGCTTCAGCGCGCGCACGCGGCCAAGCTCGGAATAGACCTTCTCGGCCGCTTTCTCACGGATATGGCAGGTGTTGAGGACGATGAGGTCCGCCTCCTCCATCGTGGCCGCTTCGCCGAACCCTTCCGGCGCGAGGACGTCGGCCATGCGCTCGGCGTCATAGGCGTTCATCTGGCAGCCGTAGGACTTGACGAAGACTTTTTTCACGAAGACGGGCCTGCTCGCGCGAAGCAACAGCGTTACCGGACGGCGCTGTCATAGACTTTTGCGGGCTCCAAGGGAACAGCCAAGGGAGCCGGCAACGGGGTAGACGGGGGCGTCGACAGGGCTTTCGGCACAGGCTGCAGGACATCGCCGCCGAGCCGTGCCGCCTCCTGAACGGCGCTCCGCACGGCCGCTTCGGCGGCCGCGGTCGCCTGCTTGC
Organism: Beijerinckiaceae bacterium; assembly: GCA_035630175.1. Classification (GTDB taxonomy): domain Bacteria; phylum Pseudomonadota; class Alphaproteobacteria; order Rhizobiales; family Beijerinckiaceae; genus JAJKJG01. The sequence goes on along the minus strand of DASQLE010000076.1, from coordinate 10,360 downwards.
GGTCGCTGGCGGTGTCGAACGGGATCGGCTCGCCCCATTGCACAACCGCGTCGACCGAACCGGCCCGCACGAAGGCGGCGAGGTGCGGCGCAAGCTCCATGTCGCCGTACCACGCGATGGCGGGCCGCTCGCGGCGGGTCACGGGTAGGCCGTTGCGGCGCACGTAGACGACGGCGAGGGGCTGCAGGTCGATGCGCTCGAGGGCCGGTTCCGTCAGCGCCGCGCGCGCAGCGCCGACGAGGGACGAGCGGAACGGCAGCAGACGGTTGCCGTCGCCGGTGGTGCCTTCCGGAAAGAGGACGATGAGGTCGCCGCGGGCGAGACGATGCGCCACCTCCGTATTGACATGCGTCGTGTGCGACTTGCGCGCGCGGTCGATGAAGATGCAGCGCTGCATCCGGGCGAGGAGGCCGACGACCGGCCAGCCGGCGACCTCGGATTTGGCCACGAAGGAGACGGGCAGGAGGCTGCCGAGCACGGGGATGTCCATCCAGGACACATGATTCGCCAGGACGAGGGAGGCCCGGCCCGGCTGCGGCGGCGTCCCGCGCACGACGACGCTCACCCGGACAAGACGGAGCAGCAAGCGATGGAAAACGACCGGTATGCGCTCGGCAAGGCGCCAGCCGGCGCGCACGGCCAAGATCTGCAGGGGCAGGAGAAGAGCGGCGGCCAAGGCGAGAACCAAGAGGCGAGCGCCGACGCCGACGGACTTCATCGTTTCTTGACGCCCTTCCCCTCCAAGGGCACGGCGTAGAGCTCGAGCCGGTGCGAGACGAGGCGGAAGCCGAGCCGCCGGGCGATATCCGTCTGCAGCGCCTCGATCTCCTCGGACCGGAACTCGATCACCTCGCCGCTGGCAAGGTTGATGAGGTGGTCGTGGTGCTCCTGGGGAGCGCGCTCGTAGCGCGAGCGGCCGCCGACGAATTCGAGCTTCTCGATGATCCCTTCCGTCTCGAACAGTTTGAGGGTGCGATAGACGGTGGACAGCGAGATGCGCTCGTCGACCGCAGCGGCCCGGCGATGCAACTCGATCACGTCGGGGTGATCTTTGGCCTCGCCGAGCACGCGCGCGATGACGCGCCGCTGTCCCGTCATGCGCAGGCCGCGGGCGCGGCAAGCGCTCTCGATGGCGTCCGTGCGACGCCGAGCCGAATGGTTCTCGCTTTGCCCCGCCACCGCCATGCCCACGGTTTATCCCCGTCTCGTTCATATAAGGGAGGCTTTCCGCCGCCGTCCATCGAGCATCTACAGGGCCAGGCTCATGCTCAAGGCGCTGGCGCGCGTGCCGTCCGGTCGGACGTAGTAGCCCTCGCGCTCGCCGACCTTGGCGAAGCCGAGGCGGCGATAGAGGGAGAGGGCGCTCTCGTTGCCGTTCTCGACCTCGAGATGAACGGTGCGGACGCCCGCATGGGCGAGGCCCTGCAGATGGTCGGCGAGGAGCGCGCGCGCATAGCCGCGGCCGCGCGCCTCCGGCGCCACGGCGACGCTCAGGATTTCCGCTTCGTCCGCCACCCGGCGGGAGATGACGAAGCCGCACGGCTGCGCCGCCCGGTCGAGAAACAAGCCGTCCGCCCGGATGGGGCGCTCCGCCAGAAACGCTTCGAAGTCGTCCGGGGACCAGGGCCGCGCGAAGGCGCTTCCGTGGATGGCCGCGAGACGTGCGGCATGGCGCGGCTCGAGGGGGGCGACGCGCATGACCGGCGGGCGGCGCCGGAACCAGTCGCGCCACCTCATCGCTGCGGCAGCCGGGCCCCGTCCTGCGGCTTCGCATCGGGGCCGCGCAGATACAGGGGCTTCGGCAGGGCTTGGGTGGGATCGGCGGCGAGGCCGAGCCGGCCGACCCAGAGGATGTCCGGAAGGCCCGATCCGGACGCCACGACCGCGTCGATGCCGGCACTGAGGGCTTCCACGGCGATGGCGGGCGCCCCCGATCCGTTGAGGGCGACGGGCCCCGAGCCGATCAGGCGGACCGCGTCGCGGATGCCGAGCAGGGCCGGGGCGATGATGCTGCGCCCGCCCGGCGCCACCAGCTGGAAATAGACCTGCCCGTGGCGGGCATCGACGGCCGCCGCGAGGAGTCGCCGCGTATCGAGGGCCGTGAGCGGCGCGATGAGCGCCGACAGGGTGCTGACGCCGACCACCGGGATGCCGGCGGCAAGGCCGATGGCGCGCGCCGCCGCGATGCCGACGCGAAGGCCGGTGTAGCTGCCCGGCCCGATCGTCACCGCGACCCGGTCGAGGGCGGCGAAGCGCCCCTCGAGCCGCGCCATGACCCGATCGACGAGGGGCAGCAGCGCCTCCGCATGACCGCGCTCCATCGCCACGGTCTCGGCCGCGATCGGCTCGTCGGCGTCATCGGCGACAACGCCCGCCGAGCAGGCGCTCAGCGCCGTATCGATCGCAAGGGCGCGCAAAAGGCTCTCCGTTCGGCAGGCGGACGGCAAGATCACGATGCTTTTTGATCGAATCGATCAAAAAGCATGAACGTGATCGAGTTCAAGGAGTTGAGCATGACGCTTCTCCGAAAAGTGGTGTCCACTTTTCGGCATCATGCTCTATCCGAGCGACCGCAGCGGAGAGAAGAAACGTCGAGCCGGGCCGTTAAGGACGCGTTAAACCGCCTGCACCTCGCGCACGTCCGGCAGGAAGTGGCGCAGGAGATTTTGGATGCCGTGACGCAAGGTCGCCGTCGACGACGGGCAACCCGAGCAAGCGCCTTTCATGGTGAGGTAGACGACGCCGTCGCGGAAGCCCCGGAAGGTGATGTCGCCGCCGTCGCCGGCGACCGCCGGGCGGATGCGCGTTTCCAGGAGCTCCTTGATGGTCGCCACCGTCTCGGCGTCGCCGGGCTCATAAAACTCCTCGCCGTCCTCGCTCGTCGGCGCGCCATCCCCGTCAACGAGGGGAGCGCCCGACATGAAGTGCTCCATGATGGTGCCGAGGACCGCCGGCTTGAGGTGCTGCCACTCGCCCTCGCGCTTGGTGACGGCAATGAAGTCCTGGCCGAAGAAAACGCCCCCGACCTCCGGGATGGTGAACAGCTTGGCGGCGAGGGGCGAGCGTTCCGCGCCGGCGGGATCGCGTGCCTCGAAGGTGCCCTCGTCCATGACGGAGCGGCCGGGCAGGAACTTCAGGGTTGCCGGATTGGGCGTGGCTTCAGTTTGGATGAACATGATCGTCGTCCTAAGGCCGGTTCAAGGCCGGCCGAAATAGCTGGCATCCTGTATCACGCCTGATGTGGCGCGTGGGAGCCTGAATCTCAACGCCTGCCTCGCTCGCCCTCTCCCCGTCGGCGGGAGAGGGCCGACTCGCGGCAGCGAGCGGGGAGAGGGCAACACCCTCGATCGGAGACGCGCAGCGGCTCCGTGGCGCTGCATCCGACACCGGTGACCCCTCTCCCGACCCGGCCTGACGGCCGGGCCACCCTCCCCCGCTAAAGGGGGAGGGAACGGCACCTCACCCCGCAAGGGCGTCGATTTCCTCGTCCGTCAGGCCGCCCGGGACGATCACGACCGGGATCGGGAAGGTGCCGGCCGCCTTGCCGACGAGGTTCGAGACGAGCGGGCCCGGGCCTTCGGAGCCGGTTCCGGCGGCGAGAACGAGAAAGGAGATGTCCTCGTCCGCATTGATGAGTTCCAGGATGGCCTCGGACTTGTCGCCGACGCGCACCACCTGCTCCGGCTCGACCCCGGCCGCGGAGCGCGCCGCCGAGGCCGCCACCTCGAGCCGCTCCTGCGCTTCCTCCTCGGCCTCCGCCCGCATGGCGTCGCCGACGCCGAGCCACTCGAAATTGTCCGGCGGCGCCACCACGCCGAGCAATAGAAGGCTGGCGCCGGTGCGGGTGACGCGCCGGGCGGCGAAACGCAGGGCGCGCTCGCATTCGGGCGTCTCGTCGACCACGACCAGGAATTTCGGGCGGTGGCCCGTCTCGTAGGATCGCCGTTTGCCGCTCACGCCGCGCCGCCTCCATCGCCTTCGATGCTGCCCGGCCGGCGGGCGCGCCGCAAGGGGTCAGCGCGTCCCGACGAAGCCGACGATGTCCTTGACGGCGCGCATGGTCTCGCGGGCGATCGTGGCGGCGCGCTCGGCGCCGTCGGCGAGGACCCGGTCGATATGGCCGGGATCGCCCGTCAGGCGCCGCATCTCGGCGCCGATCGGCGCGAGCTTGTTCACCGCGAGATCGGCGAGCGCGCCCTTGAAGGTGGAGAATTGGCCGCCGCCGAAATCCGTCAGCACCTTGGCCTTCTCGGTCTCGGCCAAGGCCGCGTAGATGCCGACGAGATTGTCGGCCTCCGGTCGCGTCTCGAGTCCCTTCTCGTCCCCGGGCAGGGGCTCGGGGTCGGTTTTCGCCTTGCGCACCTTCTGGACGATCGTGTCGGCGTCGTCGGTGAGGTTGATGCGCGAATAGTCGGACGGGTCCGATTTCGACATCTTCTTGGATCCGTCGCGCAGCGACATGACGCGGGTCGCAGGTCCCTGGATGAGCGGCTCGGTGAGCGGGAAGAAGGCCTCGCCGAAGCCGCGCGCCTCGATCCAAGGCGCGAAGTCGGTGTTGAACTTCTGCGCGATGTCGCGGGTGAGCTCGAGATGCTGCTTCTGGTCCTCGCCGACCGGCACGTGCGTTGCCCGGTAGAGCAGGATGTCGGCGGCCATCAGCATCGGATAGGCGAACAGCCCGACCGACGCGTTCTCCCGGTCCTTGCCGGCCTTCTCCTTGAACTGCGTCATGCGGCTCGCCCAGCCCATCCGGGCGACGCAGTTAAAGATCCAGGCGAGCTCGGCGTGCTCGTGCACCTGGCTCTGGTTGAAGACGATGTGCTTGTTCGCGTCGATCCCGGCAGCGAGGAACGCCGCCGTCACCTCGCGGGTCTGCTGGCTGAGCTCGTCCGGGCCGCCCCACACCGAGACCGGATGGGTGATGGCGTGCAGATCGACGACGCAATAGATGCACTCATGCGTCGCCTGCATCTCGACGAAGCGCTTGATGGCGCCGAGATAATTGCCGAGATGCAGGTTGCCGGTCGGTTGAACGCCCGAGAACACCCGCTCCTTGAATTGCCCCATGGGCCTTAGCTCCGCGATCGCGCGCGCCTTATGGCAAGCTGCGGCCGCCAAAGGCAAGGGAAGCCTGCGCGAGGCGCAGCCAAGCGCGCGCCGTACACGATGGCGGCGCCGCCGCGAGGATCACCCCGCCAGCGGTGTCATGGACCAGGATTTGGGAGGCGGGTCGGGCGGAGGCTTACTCGCCCGTCACGCCGGCGGCGTCCTGCGCCTTGAGCACGTCGGGGCGCGGCATCGAGATGACGTTGTAGCCGCAATCGACGTAATGGACCTCGCCGGTGACGCCGTTCGAGAGGTCGGACAGGAGATAGAGCGCCGAGCCGCCGATATCCTCGAGGGCGACCGAGCGGCGCAGCGGCGCATGCGCCTTCTGGTAGGTGAACATCAGACGCGCATCGGCGATGCCGGCGCCGGCCAGCGTGCGCACCGGCCCGGCCGAGATGGCGTTCACGCGCACCCCTTGCGGGCCGTAATCGGCGGCAAGATAGCGCACGCTCGCCTCGAGCGCCGCCTTGGCCACGCCCATGACGTTGTAGTTCGGCATGACCCGCGTCGAGCCGCCGAAGGTGAGGGTCACCATCGCGCCCCCGTCGCGCATCCGTCCGGCCGCCCGCTTCGCCACCTCCGTGAAGGAGAAGCAGGAGATCAGCATCGTCTTCGAGAAATTCTGCCGCGTGGTGTCGGCATAGCGGCCCTTGAGCTCGTTCTTGTCCGAAAAGGCGACGGCGTGGACGACGAAGTCGAGCCCGTCCCAACGCTTGTCGATGGCCTCGAAGGCCGCGTCCACCGAGGCGAGGTCCTCGACGTCGCAGGGCACGACGAGATCGGAGCCGAGGGACTTGGCGAGGGGCGCGACGCGCTTGCCGAGGGCTTCGCCCTGATAGGTGAAGGCGAGCGAGGCGCCGTGCTCGCTCAGCGCCTTGGCGATGCCCCAGGCGATGGAATGGTCGTTCGCGACCCCCATGATCAGGCCGCGTTTGCCCTGCATCAAACCCGCCACCCGGGCCCCCTTGTCCCGCGGCTCGGCCCCGTGGGACCCTCCGCCTGTCTCGTCAGGCCGATCTGCGGGCACCCTTATCGTGCTGTCGGTCAGCATGTCCATGTTTCGCCCCCCGAATCGCATGGCCGAGCCATGGTGACACTGAAGGGAGCGTTAAGGAGGCCCCGCGATCAGGCTTCGGGGCGTTTCATGACGATCGTGGCGTTCGTACCACCGAAGCCGAAGCCGTTCGACATGACGCAGCCGATCTTGGCGTCGTCGATGCGCTCGCGCACGATCGGCATGTCGGCGAAGGCCGGGTCGATCTCCTCGATATTGGCGCTCTCGGCGATGAAGCCGTTGTTCATCATGAGCAGCGAATAGATCGCCTCCTGCACGCCGGTCGCCCCAAGGGAATGGCCGGTCAGGGACTTGGTTGCCGAGATGGGCGGGCACTTGTCGCCGGCCCCGAACACCTCGCGGATGGCCTCGATCTCCTTGTCGTCGCCGACGGGCGTCGAGGTGGCGTGCGGGTTGATGTAATCGACCGGCGCCTTGACGGTCGAGAGGGCCATGCGCATGCAGCGCACGGCGCCCTCGCCCGAGGGCGCCACCATGTCATGGCCGTCGGAGGTGGCGCCGTAGCCGGCGATCTCGCCGTAGATGCGGGCGCCGCGCGCCTTGGCGTGTTCCAATTCCTCGAGCACGAGAACGCCGGCGCCGCCGGCGATGACGAAGCCGTCCCGGTTGACGTCGTAGGCGCGCGAGGCAGTGTGCGGACGGTCGTTGTATTTCGACGACATGGCGCCCATGGCGTCGAACAGCACCGATAAGGTCCAGTCGAGTTCCTCGCATCCGCCCGCGAAGATGATGTCCTGCTTGCCGAGCTGGATGATCTCGTAGGCGTTGCCGATGCAATGGTTCGAGGTCGCGCAGGCCGACGAGATCGAGTAGTTCACGCCCTTGATTTTGAACCAGGTGGCGAGCGTCGCCGAGGCGGTCGACGACATCGCCTTCGGCACCGCGAACGGGCCGACCCGCTTCGGGCCCTTGGCGCGGGCCGTGTCGGCGGCCTCGACGATGGTGCGCGTCGAGGGGCCGCCGGAGCCCATGATAATGCCGGTGCGCACGTTCGAAACGTCGCCGTCCTCGAGGCCGGCGTCGCGGATCGCCTGCTCCATGGCGACGTGGTTCCAGGCGGTGCCGCCGCCGTGGAAGCGCAAGGCGCGCCGGTCGACCCCCTCGTCCGGGCTGAGCGAGGGAGCGCCGTGCACCTGGCAGCGGAAGCCGAGCTTCTCGTAGGTGTCGGACTTGGTGATGCCGGACTTCGCCTCCCGCAGCGATGCCAGCACTTCCTGGGTGTTGTTGCCGATGGACGATACGATGCCCATCCCGGTGACGACGACCCGTCTCATCCCATGCTCCCAGCCAGCCGCGGCGCGATTATCCGGCCCTTACGTTCTCGTATTCGACCTCATGCCGACCGAGCGGACCCCGTGCGGTCACGTAAGCTCGGCTCCGCTTATTCTCAATCTTTCGGTCAAAACAATGATCGGGGGCGTACAGAAGGGTTGCCGCCGCGCTAGCCGCCGGCCGCTTCCCCCTCCACCTTGAACAGGCCGACCTTGAGATCCTTGGCCTCGTAGATGCGCCGGCCGTCCGCCTCGAGCCAGCCGTCAGCGATGCCGAGCACCAGCTTCGAGCGGAAGACGCGCTTGATGTCGACGCCGTAGACGACCTTCTTGACCGTCGGCAGGACTTGATCGGCGAATTTCACCTCGCCGACGCCGAGCGCGCGGCCGCGCCCCTCCGATCCCGACCAGCCGAGGAAGAAGCCGAGCATCTGCCAGAGGGCATCGACCCCGAGGCAGCCCGGCATCACCGGATCGCCCTTGAAGTGGCACGGGAAGAACCAGAGGTCCGGGCGCACGTCGAGCTCGGCGTGGACATGGCCCTTGCCGTGCGCGCCGCCGTCCTCGGCGATCGAGGCGATCCGGTCGAACATCAGCATCGGCGGCAGCGGCAACTGCGCATTGCCCTGCCCGAACAGCTCTCCCCGTCCGCAGGCGAGGAGCTCTTCGAAAGTGTAAGCGGACTGGCGGGCCATGCCGTAGGTCGATCCTTTCAGCGTCGAGCGTGCCACGCGCTCGACGGGAATCCGGAGGCGGGGAGCGATTGCGCGCCCGCGCGAAAGAGTGGAGGAGCAGGATTTCGTCCGCAACCGGCGCCCTCGTTAGCACAAGGGCGCATGGCATCAAGGCCAAGCCGGTTGCAAAGCCTTCCCGCGAGGCGGAGCTTCGTGGACAAAGCTGGTGGAGGAGGCCGCCCCGGCTTCGTGGGGATGCCGCGGGGATGCCGCGGGGATGCTATGTCGCGCCGCCGCAAGCCGTGGCGGAGTTGCAGGTCCGGCCTCCGCTGCCTATGATCGAACGTCCCTGTGCCCTTGATCGCGAAGATGTCCGACGCAACGCTCGTTCTCGCCCGCCTGCCCGCCGCCGCCCGCCCGGACATGGCCGCTCCCGGCGTTCGCAAGGGATGCCCTTTCTCCGATCTGCGCGACAAGCTGCGCCGCGTCGGTCTGCGCCCCACCCGGCAGCGGGTGTCGCTCGGCTGGCTGCTGTTCGCCAAGGGCGATCGGCACGTCTCCGCGGAGATGCTGTACGAGGAGGCCATGCGGGCTCGCGTGCCGGTGTCTCTGGCGACGGTCTACAACACGTTGCACCAGTTCACGGAGGCCGGGCTGCTGCGCCAGCTCGCCGTCGACGGCTCCAAGGCCTATTTCGACACCAATGCGAGCGATCATCATCACTTCTTCATCGAGAAGGACGACATGCTGATCGACGTGCCGGGCGAGGGCATCTCGGTCGCCGAGCTGCCGGCCCCGCCGGAGGGCTACGAGATCGCCCGCGTCGACGTGGTCGTCCGCCTGCGCCGGAAAGACGGGCAGTAGCAGTAAGGCAGTCGTTGGATCGGTTGACTACTGCTGCCGATGCCCGATGCCGACTGCGGCGCGGCTATTCCACCTTCTCGTCCGGATAGACGCCCCACAGGCGGTCCTGGCGGACATAGCCGTCGAGGTCGCGTCCATCCGTCTGGGGCACGGTGATCCGGCACCAGGCGGCGGTGCATTGCCGGACATTGGCGATGACGCCGGGCTGCAGGCGCGCCACCACCTCCGTCCGGTCGCCGGCGCGCTCCTGCAGGGGAATCGGTGCGACTTCGCCCTTGGCCCACGGCATGACGAGGGCGGTGCGGCGGCCTGACAGGAGCGAGTGCAGCACCCAGCCCTCGGTCCCTTCCGCGTCGCGGATGCGTCGCCAGGTCTCGAATTCGGCGACGATCTCGACCGGTAGCCCGGCGCGCTGGAACACCCAGGCCGTGCGGTGCTCCTTGGACGGGCCCTCGCGCAGGTTCACCCGGTCGGTCTTGAGGCTGACGTAGCGGGGGACCGGCAGGCCCGTGACCTTGCCGGTCTCGGCCGCCGCCGAGGCGCCCGTTGCAGCAAGCTGGCTCGCGAGGCCCGCCGCCACGATGAATGTCCGGATCGTCTGCAACGCGACTTCCAATCGAATTGTCTTTGGCCCAACCTCTGCTAGAGAGGCGATCAAAGCGCCGTCATTAAGGCGGCTCGATCCATCTCTCGCCGAGCCGGGTTAACGGCGTGTAAAGGGGCTTGCCGCGAGGCGGAAGGCGCTCGATCAAGCTGCTTTTCGACGGCATCGTCGAAAGGTGGACAACGTGCTCGATCTCAAAGTGTCGAGCATGCTTTGTGCGATAGACCGGTGCCCGCTGTAGCGCAGCATGCTCTAGGGAATTGGCGATGCCGCAGAAGAAGAGACCGCTGGTCGTGGTCACGCGCCGCCTGCCCGACGCCGTCGAAACGCGCATGCGCGAATTGTTCGACGCCCGCCTCAATCTCGATGACCGGCCCATGCAGCCGGCGGACCTGATCGAGGCCGTCAAGAGCGCCGACGTGCTGGTGCCGACCGTCACCGACGAGATCGACGCCTCCGTGGTCGCCGAGGCCGGACCGAACCTGAAGCTGATCGCCAATTTCGGCAACGGCTTCGACAATATCGACGTGCCGGCGGCGCTGGCGCGCGGCATCACCGTTACCAACACGCCCGGCGTGCTGACGGCGGACACCGCGGATATGACGGTGGCGCTGATCCTCGCCGTGTCGCGGCGCCTCGCCGAGGGGGCGCGCATCATCCCCGACGACGATTGGGGCGGCTGGTCGCCGACCTTCATGCTCGGGCACCGCATCACCGGCAAGCGCCTCGGCATCGTCGGCATGGGCCGCATCGGCCAGGCGCT
>DASQLE010000075.1:0-13930 GCA_035630175.1 Beijerinckiaceae bacterium | reverse complement strand
CAAAGAACCGTCAGGGGCGGTATCGGCGGTAGCCGGCGGGCAATGGGCCGACCGGCTGCCCCGGCTCGTGCAATCCCGGCTGATCCAGACCTTCGAGAACTCGTCGGGTCTCAGAGCCGTGACCCGGCCGGGCAGCGGCGTCACCCCGGATTTTCTCCTCAACAGCGAGCTGCGCGCCTTTCATATCGACGCCGGCACCGGCGACGCCGTGGTCGAGATGTCGGTCAAGCTGGTCAGCGACCGCAGCGGGCGCATCGCCACGACGCGCATCTTCACCGGCCGCGTGCCGGTCGGCACGGTGGACGCCGCCAATGCCGCCCAGGCGCTCGACCGCGCCCTCTCGATCGTGCTCGTCGACATCGTGCGCTTTGTCGGCACCGGCCGCCCGGCGGAGGCGCCGTCCACCTAAGCCGGTGCGAGCCCGCATCCGTATCCGCGCAGGTTCGTTCGAGCTGCCATCCCGCGAGACGAGCGGCGCGAGGGGAGCGGCTCGAGAGGCCGCACCCCAGATTACGGCATCATCGCCTAGTCGAAACGGCCGCTGGCATGGGCCAGCATGGTGTAGACCTTGCCCGTTTCCGAGGTGAGATAGCTCCGGGCGAGGGCCGGGTCTCGCTCCTCGCGCGTCGCCTCGGCGAGCAGGCGCTCGAACTCGTCCACGTAGCGATCGACCGTGTGCTTGAACTCCTGCTCGCGGCGGTATTTGCGGCGGATCTCGTCGAAAGCCTGCTGCCCCTCGATCGTATAGAGCCGGCGGCTGAAGACGTTGCGCTCGCCGCGCCGGTAGCGGTCCCAGAGTTCCACGGCGGCGTCGTGGTCGATCATGCGGGCGATGTCGCCGGAGATCGAGTCGAGCGAATCGAGCGAGCTGACCCGCGTCCGCTCCGGTTGCCGGGCCGGCAGCTTCGGCTCGCTGTCGCCCTCGTCGTCGCGCGGCGCCCGCGACAGGAGGTTGGAGATCCAGCCGCCTCCGACGGGGCCGGCCTCGCGTCCGTGCCCTGGATCGCGGCCCGGTCCTGAGTCGCGTCCCGCCGGCGCCTCGCGCCGGCCGGGCGGCGCTTCCGCCGGCCGGCTGACGGGCGCCGCTGCCGGAGCGGCGAAGCGCGGGGCGGGCGCGGCTGCCTCCGCGTAGCGGCCGCCGCCGGCGGCTTGCACCGAACGCAGCTCCGTCACCGGCGCCGCCTCGGCGCGCCGGGCCACCATGGGCGGCGCCGCATCGACCGTGCGGTTCGAGCGCGATACCAGCGCGGCGAGCTCGTTCAGCGCCTTGATCTGGTCGGCCACGACGCGGCGCATCTCGCCGGTGGTCTCCTGCGTCTCCTGCGGCAGCTCGAGGACGCCGCGGCGCAGATCGGCGCGGGTTTCCTCGAGGTCGCGCTGGATCTGCTGGGCCATGCCGCGCAGCTCGTCCGTGACCTCCCGGAACCGGCTCGTCGCGCTGCCAAGCGCCTCGGACATGTCGGAGGTCACGAGCTCGTAGGTCGAGCGGAGGGCGGCGGCGGTGCGCTGGCCTTCCTCGTCGGTCGTCGAGCGGATCTGCTCAAAGCGCGAGCCGATGGCGCCGGCGGCGTCCTGGGCACTGTCGGTCAGGACCGCTCCGATCTGGCGGGCCCGGTTTTCGGCGGCGCGCAAGGTGTCGTCGAGCGATGCCGACAGCGAGCGGGTCGTCGAATCGAGGATTTCCGAGCGCTCGCCGATCTCGCCGAGAACCCGCTCCAGGGCATCGCGCCGCTCGGACAGGGCCTCGCTCATGCGGCTTTCGATCCGCTCGAGGGTCAGCGTGGCGTCGGCGAGGGCGCGCAGCTGCTCTCGCGTCGTGTCCGACAGGCTGCGCCCGCGCTCGTCGAGCGCGATGACGAGCTCGGCGGCCTCGCGCAGCGCGCCGGCGGAGACGGCCTTGAGGCCGTCCACCTGCTCCGCCACCTGTTCGGAGGCCCGGCCGGTCTGCGCGGCAAGCTCGACCAACGTCGCCTGGATCTGATCGACCTGGAGGGAGAGGCCGTGCTCGACCGTGCCGAGATTGCCGGCCGCTTCGCCGCTGACGAGCCGGAGCCGCTCGTTGGCGTCGTGCAGACGCTCGATCGTGCCCGACAGCTCGTCCTTGAGCTGCTCGTGGGTGGCGGCGAGCGTCACGGCCACAGTAGTGCTGCGCTCGTCGAGGGCGCGCATGGCCTGGTCGGTCGCGGCGCCGACCTGATGAGCGATGGCAGTGCCGCGCTCGCCGAGCGCCTCGACCAGGGACATGCCCTGGCCGTCCAGCAGTTCGCGAACCTCCGCCACGCGCGCGTCGAGGGTGCCGACGATCGCGTCGCCCCGTTGCGTCAGGAGCTCGGCCAGGGAGCCGCCGCCCCGATCGAACAGGCTGGCGATCTCCTTGATGCGGTTGCCGAGGACGCCGAACACCGAGCGGCCCTTCTCGTCGAGCTGGGCTGCCATGGCGCCCGTGCGGGTGTCGATCAGATCGGAGATCGAGTGGCTGCGGTCGTCGAAGACGCGCGCGAACTCGTCCGCCTGGACGGACAGCGTCGCGACCACGCCGCGGCTGCGCTCGTCGAACACGTCGAAGAGCTCCCGCGTCCGCTGGGTGAGGGCGTCGTCGAGGGCCTGGCCGCGCTGCTCGAACAGGCCGACGAGCTCGAAGGCGCGGTTGCCGAGGGTCTGGTCGATACGCCGCCCGCGCTCGTCGAGGCTGATGGCGACCGAATCGAGCCGGTTGACAACCCGGTTCTCGAATTCGGCGACGCGCTGGTCGAGCGCCGAGGCGATCTCGTCGCCGCGCCCGCCGAGCGTGCGGTTGATCTCCTCGACCTTGCCCGACAGGGTGTCGGTCAGCGCCGCCGTCTTGGCGTTGACAATCTGGCCGATCTCCTCGGCTCGGGTCTCGAGGGCGCGCGCTACCTCGCGTCCGCCTTCGGCCATGACGCGGGCGATCTCGCTGGTGCGCTGGACCAGGGCTTCGTTGATGGCGGTCGAGCGCGCGGCGAGGCTTTGGTCGATGCGGGCGGAAAGATTGTCGAAGGTGGCGGCGACCTCGTCGGTGCGCCGGGCGGCCCGGTCCTCCAAGGCTTCGAGCTGGAACTCGATCGCCATGCCGGCCTCGCGGGCCTTGTCGGCGACGGCGTCGGCCAGGGACTTGCCTTCCGCCGTCAGCATGCGCTCGAGATCGACAAGGCGGCCGTTGACCGTGCTGGTGAGCGATCCGACTTCCTGGGACAGCCGATCGGCGACGGCGCCGCCTTTTTCGACGATCGTGCTCTGGAAGGCGGCAAGCCGAGCGCCGAGCGTTTCGTCCAGCTCGCGCCCGCGCAGGTCGACGGTCGTCGACAGCGTCTCTGAGGTGCGCTGCAGCGCCTCGTTGACGCGCGCGCCCTGCGCCGCGATGGCGAGCACCACGTCCTTGCCCGTGCCGGCGAGGCGGCTGTGCACGTCGAGCGCATGCTGGGACAAGGCTTCCGCCATCTCGCGCCCGCGCAGGTCGAAGGCGCTCTGAAACTCCTCGGTGCGCGCCGCAAGCTCGCCGCTGACCTGCTCGAGCGTGCGGTGCACGGTCGCGGCGGTCTCGCCCATCCGCGTGTCCACGACGCTGCTGACGCGCTCGCCGATGCGGGCGAGATTGCTCTCGAGGGCGCCGCCGCGCACGTTGAGGCTTTCGTCGATCTGGCGGCTGACGGCGTCGAGCCGGGTGGCGAGGTCCTCGCCGCGCGTGCCGATCGTCTCCGAGATCATGCGCGCGGCGGTCTCGATCTGGTCGCGCGCCTGCCCGCCGCGGAGCGCGATCTCGCCGCTGATGTCGCCGCCCGTCACGGAAAGCTTCTCGCGCACTTCGCCGCCGCGCGCCAAGATCTCCTCGATGATCTCGGTCGCCGTCGAGGCGAGCTGCTCGCGGAGGGTGCCGCCGCGCGCGGCGATGTCGTCGGCGACCCCGGCGGCGGTCGCGGCCATCTGCTCGCGCGCCTCGCCGGTCTTCGTGAAGATGACGTCGCCGACCCCGGCGATCGCCTTGGTCAGCTGCTCGTTGATCTCGTCGGCGCGGAGCGACAGGCCGTCCGTGAGGGATTCGGCGGTCGCCTTGAGCTTGATGGCGAACTCGGCGCCGCTGGCCGCGAAGCTTTCGTCGATGGTGGCGGCCGTGCGCTCGATCGATTCGCGCACCTCGCTCCCCTGGCGGCCGAGCTCGTCGACGATGCCGCGGCCCGTGTCGGCGAGGGTGCCGGTGACCTGGGCAGCGCTGTCGTTGAGCCGCTCGGCCAGCACCTCCGTCGTGCGCTCGAAAGTGGCCGTCACCTCGCGCGCCTTGTCCTGCAGCGAATCAGCGAGCTCTGAGCCGACATCGACGATGCCGCGCTTGATGTCCTCGCTCGTCGCCGTGAGCGAGAAGACGAGACGCTGGGCAGCGCCGTCGAGCTCGCTCGAGAGGTTCTGGTGAGCGCCGCTGATGGCGGCGCGGACCCGGTCGGCGCTCGCGACGATCGATTCGCGCTGCGTGACCAACTCGTCGAGCAGGGAGCGGACGCGGATCTCGTTGTTGGAATAGGCACGCTCAAGGGTGGCGATCTCGCTGCGGACGAGCGTCTCGAGCTCACCGGCGCGGGCGAGGGCGCGCTCGACACCGTCGCCCATCGCCGCGACCTCGCGTCGAACCGCCTGCGACATGGTGAAGACGGCGTCTGCCGAAAGGGTTTCCGGCTCGCCGAGGCGCACGGCGATCTCGCCGATCGTGTGGGCGACGAGCTTCATCTCCTGCGAGCGCACGGCGAGCATGGCCGCGATCAAGAAGAAGATGATCGGCGCCGTCAGGGCGACCGCCGCGCCGGCGATCTCGAGAGGCGTCAGCGTGCCCGCGAACTCGCCGAGGCTGCCGCCGGTCTCGAGCCACAAGAGGGTGGCGAGCCCGCCGACCCACAGAACCGAGGCGAGGGCTGCGAGAAAGTAGGGACGGCGGGACCGCCGCGCCTGCAAGGCCTGCAGGATGACGCCGACGCTCTGTCGATCGTCGTTCGCCACGGCGGCGCGGTCGGGCGGGAGAAGCGGAGGGGCGTCCTCGTCCGGCTCGGCGGCGTCGAATTCCAGCTCCGGCTCGTCCGCGTCGCCATCGAGGTCCACCGGCCGCGGCCGCTGCCGCAGAACATCGGATTCGCCGACCTCGGGGAGCCGCAGGTCGGGCTCCCGCGGAGCCGCGGCTTTCTTGTCCACGGCCGGATCGTGGATCAGCGCCTGCTCCACGGCCGATAAGGCCGCCGCGCCAGGATCTCTCAGCTTTCGTTCAGTCGCCATATGCCGCCTCAAATGACGCAACGGAAAGCGGGCGCACAGTGCGGCGGCGAATGCCAGCCGACCGTAGCAACCCTCCGCATGCTGGAGCCCCCCTCAGCAGCAGTCGGAAACCCGCCGTTAACCACTGTCCGACTGTAGCCCCCGCCATCCGCGATGCAAACCCGGCGGACGGCGATCCTTGCAATGTCGTTAATGGCTTAGTTACCAAAGTTGTGCAGAATTCGCGACGCCTAATCGGCGTTGGCCGAACTTGGCTGCGACCCGCAGCAACTTCGCAACACAAGGCCCTCATCGGCCTTCCGAATCGCTTCCGCGACCGCAGCATGAGCCCGCTTCCCGACGATCCGCCGATTCTCGACCTCGGGCATCTCAGCCGGCAGACCGCCGGCGACGCTGTTCTCGAGAGCGAGCTGCTCGCGTTGTTCGAGGCGCAATGCGAGCGGCTGCGGCCGCTTCTGGCGGAGGGGCGCCCGGCCGGCGCGCGGGCCGACGCGGCGCATACCCTGAAGGGCTCGGCCTGCGCGATCGGCGCCTCACGGCTTGCGAGGGTGGCCGACCGCCTGGAAACCGCTTTGCGCAGCGAGCAGCCGGAGACGGAAGCGGCGGCTTTGATGGTCGGCTTCGACGAGGTCGTGGCGATGACGCGGCGCGCCGCGGCCGAGCGTCTGCGGGCGGCGGCCGCCTGAACCGCTTCGATTCTCTCGCCAAACCGCGAGCCTTGCCCAGATCACGATGCGGCTTGATCGATCAACGCATGAACACGATCGATTCCAAGAAGTTGAGCACGCTGTTCGCGTGAAAAGTGGTTTCCCCTTTGCGGCAGCATGCTCTAGAGGGTGCTCGCCTCAACAAAAGCGAGCACGCCGCCCAGGCTGGAGCTTCTCTTGGTCAAGATCACCTATATCGACAGCGATGGAACGGCGCGCACGGTGGATGCGGATATCGGCGCCACCGTCATGGAAACGGCGATTCGCAACGACATCCCGGGCATCGTCGCGGAATGCGGCGGCGCCTGCGCCTGCGCCACCTGCCATGTTCATGTGAGCGAAGAATGGAAGGCGCAGGTCGGCGATCCCTCGCCCATGGAGGAGGACATGCTCGATTTCGCCTTTGACGTGCGGCCAACCTCGCGCCTGTCGTGCCAGATCCGCGTCACGCCCGAGCTCGACGGCCTCGTCCTCCACGTCCCCAAGGAGCAGGGCTGAGCACCGCTCTTTCTCAAGGGATCGTCATTCCGGGTCCGAGCGGCGCGGCCCGGAACCGATGGCTGGGCGCGCTACATGGATCAGGCCGGAGCACCCGGTCGTGGGTTCCGGGCTCGCACTGCGTGCGCCCCGGAACGACGAGCTGCGCGATCTTGCCTTATTCGGCCGGCGCCGGTCGTGCGCGGGCGGTCCAGACGGTCTCGTTGCCGGCTACCGGGTGGCGCGGAACCAGGAACGCCAGCACCAGCGAAGCCGATGCCATGGCGGCGCCGATCTGGAAGACGAACGCCGGGTCCTTCATCCAGAGGAGGCCGAACACCACCGGAATGAAGACCGCCGCGATGTGGTTGATGGTGAAGGCGACGCTCGCCGTCGGCGCGATGTCGGCCGGATCGGCGATCTTCTGGAAGTAGGTGCGCTGGGCGATGGTGAGGGTAAAGAACACGCCGTCGAGCACGAACAGGCCGCCGGCGACGATGCCGCTGCCGGTATAGGCGTAGCCGAGGAAGACGCAGATCAGGCAGACGTTCTCGATGATGATGGTGCTGCGCTCGCCGAGCCAGCCGACGGCGCGGCCGAGGAACGGCCCCGCCACGATGTTGATGCTGCAATAGATGAAGAACAGGGTCGACAGCGAGGAAAGGTCGTAGCCGAAGCGCTCCACCAGCAGCCAGCCGCCGAAGGCCATGAAGAGCTGGCGCCGCGCGCCGCTCATGAAGGTGAGCGCGTAATAAAGCCAATAGCGCCGGCGCAGGACGATCTCCTTGCGTTGCGGCACCGGGCCGTCGAAGCGCCCGAAGGTCAGCATCGCCAGGCCCGCCAGTGCGACGGTGGCGAGGCCCGCGACGAGATACAGGATCTCGTAACCGGGCTCGAAGGTCGTCCAGGCGAAGGCGATCAGCCCGTAAGCGGCGAGCTGGGCGGCGGCGGCGGCCCCGGCGACGAGACCGAGCACCTTCGGCGTCTCGGCTTTCGGCAGGAGCTGCAGCGAGAGCGCGTGGTTGGCCGTCTCGAAATAATGGAAGCCGAGCGACATGACGAAGGTCGTCAGGAGCAATCCCGGCACCGATGGGAAGAACCCGGTCATCGCGATGCCGGCGCCGAGCACGATCAGGCTCGCATAGGCGAGGGTCTGCTCGCGCATGAGCATGAACCAGAAGATCGCCGTGAAGGCGAGAAAGCCGGGGATCTCGCGCACGGACTGCAGGAGGCCGATCTCCCAGCCGGTGAAGCCGGCCGCATCCTTGGCGAAATTGTTGAGCAGCGCCTGCCAACTCGCGAAGCTGATCCAGTTGAGGAAGGTGATCGTCATCAGGAACGCGACCGGGGAGCGCAGGAGCCCGGCGGGCGAGGAGACGACGGGGGAGGGGGCGGCCATTCGGTCAATCCGCGCGGACTAGGGCCCGCCGTCCCTCAGCCATGAGCGGCGCGACGGTCAAACGCAAGCCTTCTTGATCTGCATCATTGCCTGCGCCGGCCGTCAGGGGAAGGTTGGGCCCTGCAGGGGAGACATGCCTCATGTTCAAGACGATTCTCGTGCCGGTCGATATCGAAGACGTCGAGACCGCGCGGCCTGCGCTCGACCGAGCCGTGGCGCTGGCGGACGCCTCGGGCGGGACCGTGCGGCTCATCTATGTCCGTTCGCTCGTGCCGATGGCCTACATGGAATTCGTGCCGCCGGACTTCGACGCGGCGCAGCAGGAGGATGTCACGAAGAGGCTGGCCGCGTTGGCGGACGGCGTCAGCCTGCCCAAGGAGCGGGTGTCCAGCGTCGTCACACTCGGCAGCGTCTACCACGACGTGCTGAAAGAGGCCGACGAGATCGGCGCCGATCTGATCGTCGTCGGATCGCACCGCCCGACCATGGCCACCTACCTTCTCGGCTCGAACGCGGCCAGCATCGTGCGGCACGCCAAATGTTCGGTGCTGGTGATCCGGTAGGCTTGGGCCGCTTTAACGCACGAGCTCGCGCATGGCCCGGTCGATGCCGTCGATCGTGAGCGGGAACATGCGCCCGCCGAGCAAGCTGCGCAGGAGTCCGATCGACGGCGTAGTGCCCCACTGGCTCTCGGGCAGCGGGTTCAGCCAGACGGTCTTGGGGAAGTGCCCCATGAGGCGCTCGAGCCAAACTCGGCCGGGCTCCTCGTTCCAATGCTCGACCGAGCCGCCCTCAACCGCGATCTCGTAAGGGCTCATGGAGGCGTCGCCGACGAACACGACGCGGTAATCGCCCGGATAGGTGCGGATCACGTCGACCGTCGGGATCGTCTCGGTGTGGCGGCGGCGGTTCTCCTTCCACAGGCGCTCGTAGGGGCAGTTGTGGAAATAGAAATGCTCGAAATGCTTGAACTCGGAGCGCGCTGCGGAGAACAGCTCCTCGGCCTTCTCCACATGCCAGTCCATGGAGCCGCCCACGTCGAGAAACAGTAGAACTTTTACGGCGTTGCGCCGCTCCGGGCGCAGCTTCACGTCGAGATAGCCTTTGTGGGCCGTCTCGCGGACCGTCGCGTCGAGATCGAGCTCCTCCTCCGCGCCCTGGCGCGCAAACCGCCGTAGGCGACGGAGCGCCAGGCGCATGTTGCGCACGCCGAGCTCGACGCCGTCGTCGAAGTCGCGGAACTCGCGCCGTTCCCACACTTTCACGGCGCGGAAATTACGGTTGCCGTCCTGGCCGATGCGCACGCCTTCCGGGTTGTAGCCGTAAGCGCCGAACGGGGAGGTGCCGCCGGTCCCGATCCACTTCGAGCCGCCAACGTGGCGGTCCCTCTGCTCCTTCAGGCGCTCGCGCAAGGTGTCGAGCAGCTTGTCCCAACCGAGCGCCTGGATCTGCGCCTTTTCCTCGTCGGTGAGATAGCGCTCGGCGAGCCGCTTCAGCCATTCCTCCGGGATCTCGGGCTTGTCCAGCGCCTCCGCCAACGTCTCCACGCCGCGGAAGGCGTGCGCGAAGACGCGGTCGAACTTGTCGAGGTTGCGCTCGTCCCTCACGAGGCAGGCGCGCGAGAGATAATAGAAATCCTCGACGCGCTTGTCGGCGACGTCCCCCTCGAGCGCCTCGAGCAACGTCAGGTATTCCCGCAGCGTCACGGGGATCTTGGCGGCGCGCAGCTCGGCGAAGAAGGCGAAGAACATCGCCCCAATGTCGGGGATGAAGCGACGAGGTCAAGGCGCAACCTCATCCTTCTTGAGGTTCTCGAGGGGCCTTCACGGACAATAGCTGATCAGAACTGGTGCGGAGCCTCAACGCAGAGGCTTCAGCTCGCTGAGAACGGTCGGGATCAGTTCCGAGACGGTCGGATGGATCGGCACCGCCCATTGCAGGACCGGATAGATCGCTGCGGCATTCATCATGTCCAGGATGCCATGAATCGCCTCGTCGCCGCCCACCCCCAGGATCGCGGCTCCGACGATTTTCCTCGTTTCCGCGTCGGCGACCACCTTCATGAAGCCCTTGGTCTCGCCCTTCTCGATCGCCCGTCCGACACGCGTCATCGGGCGTTTGGACACCAGGAGCTTTCGCCCTGTACGCACCGCCTCCGTCTGCGAAAGGCCGACGCGCCCGAGCGGCGGATCAACATAGAGCGCGTAGGCGGGAATCCGATCACTGACTCGACGGTTTTCACCATCGAGAAGATTGGCCGCGACGATCTCGTAGTCGTTGTAGGCAGTGTGGGTGAAGGCCCCCCGGCCGTTGCAATCTCCCAAGGCCCAGATGCCGGGCACGGTGGTGGCGAGGCTATCGTCCACCACGACGTAGCCCCAAGCGTCCACCGCAACGCCAGCCTTGTCGAGGCCGAGAGCGTCCGTATTGGGTCGGCGCCCGACCGCCAGGAGGACATGCGACCCCACCGCGACGGGCTCTCCCGCCGTGCAGTCGATGCCGACCGCCACGCCGTCGGTATGTGGCTTCAACTCGATGCAGGTAGCGTCGGTGCGCACCACGATGCCCTCATCGGTCAGGATTTCGCGGATCGCGTCGGAGACGTCGTCGTCCTCGCGGGCGATCAGCCGAGGACCCTTCTCGACGATCGTGACCTCCGCGCCGAAACGCCGGTACATCTGAGCGAATTCGAGTCCGATATAGCTCCCGCCGACGACGATCAGGTGTCTCGGGACGGCGTCGAGCTTGAGGATCGACGTGTTGGTAAGATAGTCGACCGTAGCGACGCCCGGGATATCAGGGACGCTCGCGCGGCCGCCGACATTGATGAAGATGCGCGGCGCCTTCAGCAGTCGCTCGCCCACCCGGACGACATCGGGCCCTTCGAACCGGGCATGGCCTTCGACGACTGTCAGGCCATCCATGCCACGCACCCACTTTTCGAGATTCTGGCGGGCGTTGGTCGAGACTGCATCGGCCCGGGCCTTGACCCGCTTCATATCGATCGTGATCGGGCTCTCGATCGCGATCCCATACTCGTCGCTCCGCCGGGCAAGGTGGGCCGCATAGGCGCTGGCGACCAATGTCTTGGTCGGTATGCAACCGGTGTTGACGCAGGTTCCGCCGAACAGTTTGCGCTCGACTAGCGTGACTTTCATCCCGGCGGCAGCCAGCCGCCCAGCCAGGGAGGGGCCCGCCTGTCCGGCCCCGATGACGATGGCGTCGAAGCTCTGGGTCATGGCAGGGGTCCCCTTAGGAGTGGCGCCGAGGATCGCCGCGGCATCCTTCAGCCGGCGGCAGGCCGCACGTTTCCGAATGCCTCAGATCCGTGCCTGCTCCGCCGATCAGCTTTCGGCAACGACGTCGACGATTGCTTCGGCAAAGGCCTGCGGAGCTTCCTGCGGCAGGTTGTGCCCGATGCCGCCTGTGATGTTCCGGTGCTCATACTTACCGGTAAATTTCTTCGCATAGGCGCTGGGGTCGGGGTGTGGTGCGCCATCGGCATCGCCTTGAAGGGTGATGGTGGGCACGGTAATGGCCGGGAACTCTGCAAGCCGCTTTTCCAGCTCGGCGTATTTCGGCGCGCCTTCGGCGAGACCGAGTCGCCATCGATAGTTATGGATGACGATGGCGCCGTGATCCGGATTGTCGAACGCTGCCGCGCTGCGATCGAACGTGGCGTCGTCGAACCGCCACTTCGGCGAGGCAAGCTGCCAAATGAGATTCGCGAACTCGCGTCGGTGCTTTTCGTAGCCCAAGCGCCCGCGCTCCGTGGCGAAATAGAACTGGTACCACCACTCGAGCTCGGCCTTCGGCGGCAACGGCATCTTGCCGGCTTCCTGGCTCCCGATCAGGTAGCCGCTCACAGACACGGTGGCTTTGCACCGCTCCGGCCAAAGCGCGGAGACGATGTTGACGGTTCGCGCTCCCCAATCGAAGCCGGCGAGAACCGCTTTCTCGATCTTGAGGGCGTCCATGACGGCGATTGTGTCTGAAGCAATCGCCGAAGGTTGGCCGTTTCGGACCGTGTCGTTCGACAGGAAATGCGTCGAGCCGTAACCGCGCAGGTAGGGAACGACCACACGATATCCCGCCGAGGCGAGCAACGGAGCGACATCGACGAAGCTGTAAATGTCATAGGGCCAGCCATGCAAAAGCAGGACCACGGGGCCATCGGCGGGGCCGGCTTCGGCGTAGCCGACGTTCAGGACGCCGGCAGCGATCTGCCGGAGCGTGCCGAAGGATGTGTTCGCCCCCGGCTTGACGGCAGGTAGTCGCGTAGCCGCCGTCCTGCCGGCCTGTGCTGCTGCAGAGCCGATCAAATTCAGCTGCGCGGCTGCAACCGTCGCGGCAGTAGCACCAAGAAAGCGGCGGCGATGCCGGTTGATTCCTTCCAAGGTCGTGTGCACTTGGATCTCCTGCGCTCGATGGCACGCACGGAAGCCGCTGCTCATGACGGCAGCTCCTTGCCGGCCTGCTCCGCGAGCATGTACTCGGCGTACCAGTCGGGCCAGTTCTCATCTCGTTGGCCACCCATGCGCGTCTCGTGCTCGCCATGGGCGGCCGACGCGCGCCGCATCGCGCTCGCGAGATCCGAGACGGAGGCGAAGCTCGTCTCATTCGAGTCGATCCGGCCTGGGAACCGGGTGGTGACCTCTTGCAACAGCCACTGGTTACCGTCCGGATCGCTGAACGTGGCGTACGTGAAGTAACTGCTCCGCGCCGGATGCGGACCGTTGATCGGCGGCTTCCCAGGGCCGGTACGGTGGAACACGTCGCTCACATCGACGCCGCGAGCGACGAGCTCGGCGCACGCCGCGTCGATGTCGGAGACGACGAGATACAGTCCGCGTGCCGAGCCTGGCACGGCCGACGTAAGCCCAGTGCCGAAGTGGATCGAGCACGGCGAGCCCGGAGGCGTGAACTGGATCAGAAATGCGTTGTCGACGACGAAGTCGGCATCGAGCCGCCAGCCCAAGCCGCCATAAAAGCGCTTGGCGCGCTCGACGTCCGAAACAGGGATGACGACGACCTCGAGCTTGAAGTCGACCGTGCCGGCGGAGGGTGCGACGACTCTTTCCATCACACTGTCGAGCTGACTCATAACCGTCTCCTCTCGTGAGTGGCGCAGATACGAAAAGACCCCAGATTTACTTCATCGACGCGACTGCGCCACGTCCAGCGCCAAGCCGCTACCGATGATCGACACCGCTACCGCGAGGACCCGGGTCTTTTTCATGTTGACCTCCTTTGATCCTCGAAAATCTGCTGATCAGTGGACCGACCGAAGCTTTCGGAAGGCAGCGCGGAGCTCGGCAGCAAAGAGTTCAGGCTGCTCCCACGCGGCGAAGTGGCCGCCCTTGTCGACCTCGTTGAAGTAGATCAGGTTGCGATAAGCGCGCCGCGCCCATGTTTCCGGAGCGCGATAGACCTCTTCCGGAAATACCGTGATGGCCACCGGCAGCGAGATTTCGGAGGTCTTTTGCGCGGCCGCGAGAAGAACGCTCTGGCCGCTGGTCTCCCAGTACAGCCGCGCCGACGAGGCAGCGCTGTTCGTCAGCCAGTACAGCGTCACGTTGTCCAGGAAATCATCTTTGGTGAGCAGACGCTCCGGCTCGGCGTCGTTGTAGTCATACATGAAAGCCGCAAGCCCCGCTGGCGAGTCCGTCAACGCCTGGCCGATCACCTGCGGCCGTGTGCCCATCATGACGGCGTAGGCCCTACGCATCTTGTAGAACGTATCGAGCGAATCGAACGCCGCGCGTTCTTTCTCGGACAGTCCGGCCGGCGCAGGCCCGCCGCCGGCGAGCACCGCCGCCACGTCGGCCGGTACCGTCGCCGGCAAGTTGATATGGATGCCGAGCAATCCTGCCGGCGCTTGCCGCGCCATCGCGCTCGAGACGGGCGAGCCCCAGTCGCCGCCCTGGGCGACGTAGCGCGCGTAGCCGAGGCGGTTCATCAGCTCCGCCCAAGCCCGCGCGATGCGGTCGGGGCCCCAGCCTGTGACGGTCGGCTTGCCGGAGAAGCCAAAGCCCGGCATCGAGGGCAGGACGAGGTCGAAAGCGTCCTCCGC
>DASQLE010000074.1:0-9432 GCA_035630175.1 Beijerinckiaceae bacterium | reverse complement strand
CGGCTCGCTGCCGATCGGGCTCGTCGTCGGTTGGCTCTTGCTCAAGCTCGCCGCGACGGGCGCGCTCGCCGCCGCGATCCTCCTGCCCCTCTACTATCTCGCCGACGCGACGGTCACGCTCGTCCGCCGTCTTGCTCGCGGCGAGCGCGTGTGGGAGGCGCATCGCCGCCATTACTACCAGCAGGCCATCGACGGGAACGGCTTCACGGCGACGGCGGTCGTCGCGCACGTCTTCGCGCTGAACCTCGCCCTCGCGGCGCTCGCCCTCGTGACGATCATCTGGCCCCACTGGCCGGTACAGGCCGGCGCGGTGGCGGCCGGCGCCGCGCTCGTGGGCGCGGTGCTGCGGCGCTTCGCGACCTCGCAAGCCGGGACGGTGACGGCATGAGCGGGCAACTCGTCGCGCTGAACGGAGCGACCGGCTTCATCGGCCGCCATCTCCTCAGAGAGCTGCCGAAGCGCGGCTACCGCGTGCGGGTTCTCCTGCGTCGCCCGACGGTGCTGCCGCCGGAAGCGACCGGCGCCGTGGTCGGCGACCTCGCCGCGCCGCGTAACATGTCCACCGCCTTGGCCGGTGTGCAGGCGGTGATCCATTCGGCCGGCCTCGCGCACGGCATGTCGGGGCTTCCCGAAGACGACTACCGGGCCATCAACACCGAGGCCACGGTGGCGCTGGCGCGTGCCGCCGCGCGGGCCGGGGCGCGCCGCTTCGTCTTCCTGTCGTCGATCCGGGCGCAGTCCGGACCGACCGCCGCGGATATTCTCACGGAAGCTCACGATCCGCAGCCGACCGACGCCTACGGCCGCTCGAAGCTCGAGGCCGAGCGCGGACTTGCGGATGCCGGGATCGATTGGGCTGCCCTTCGTCCCGTCCTCGTCTACGGGCCGGGCGTGAAGGGCAACATGGCGGCGCTGCTCAAGCTAGCGCAACTCGCCGTGCCGCTTCCGCTCGGCGGCCTCGCCGCCCGCCGCTCGCTCCTCTCGGTCGAGAATCTCGTCGAGGCGATCGATGCCGTGCTGCGCGCGGACGGGCCGCTGCGGCGGCCGCTCATCGTCGCCGATGCGGATCCGCTCACGATTCCGGAGATGGTCGCCGCTTTGCGTGCGGGGCTCGGCCGTCGGCCGGGCCTGATCCCGGTTCCGCCGGTGCTGCTCCGGCAGGCGCTCCGCCTGGCCGGCCACGGCGAAGCCTTCGAGCGGCTGGCGGCATCGCTGGTGGCGAGCCCGGCCGCCTTGACGGAGCTGGGATGGCGTCCCTCGATCGCCACCCGCGATGGGCTGGCGGCGCTGGCGCGCGATGCCGCGCAGCAAGGCGACAATCCTAAGGAAGCGCGCGCGACGGCGTGATCAGGACCGTTCCGTCGCGCTCGGCGACGCTCGCCTCGATGCCGAAGCTCGCCGCGAGCTGCGCCGGCGTGAGCACGTCGCGCGGCGCGCCATCGGCCTCGATGCGGCCGTCGCACATCAGGACGACGCGCTCGGCGAAACGCGCCGCGAGAGCGAGGTCGTGCATCACCGCGACGACGCTGGCGCCGCTATGCGCCTGGCGCCGCAGCACGTCGAGCACGAGGAGCTGATGGCGCGGATCGAGCGCCGCCACCGGCTCGTCGGCGAGCAGGATCGGCGCTTGCGTGGCCAGCGCCCGCGCGAGCAGGACGCGGGCGCGCTCGCCGCCGGACAGCTCGGCCGCCGACCGGTCCGCGAAGCCGCCCAGCCCGGCGGCGGCCATGGCGGCCGCAACCGCTTCCTCGCCTCGCGGAGGCAGACGCGCGCCGCGCTCGCCATGCGGCATGCGCCCGAGCGCGACGACGCTCCGCACCGGGATCGGCCAGGCGATGCCGCCGTTCTGCGGCAGGTAGGCGACCGTTCTCGCCCGCTCGAACGGGGCGAGGGAGGCGAGCGGTCGTCGTCCGACCGAGACGGTGCCGCGCTCGGCGGGCAGGAGGCCGGCGAGGGCGCGCAAGAGGGTCGTCTTGCCGGCCCCGTTCGGGCCGACGACGACCGTCAGCGGTCCCGGTTCGATCCCGAGGTCGATCCCCGCGAGCACGGCGCGGCGGCCGAGCCGGACGGCGAGGCCGGCGGCCTCGAGAACCGGCGCCGTCACGCCGGCGCCTCCGCCAGCTCCGCCTTGCGGCGGGCGATCACCCACAGGAAGAACGGCACGCCGAGCAGCGCCGTCAGCACGCCGATCTTGACCTCCGCGGCCGACGGGATGACGCGCACGGCGCAGTCGGCGGCGAGCAGCAGCGCCGCGCCGGCGAGCGCCGAGGGAGCGAGGGCGCGCGCCGGATCGTGGCTGACGAGCGGCCTCACGAGATGCGGGCTGACGAGGCCGACGAAGCCGATCGCCCCGGCGACCGCGACGGCGGCGCCGGCGCCGATCGCCGAGGCGACGACGACGATGACGCGCGTGCGCCCGACGCTGACGCCGAGGCTCGCGGCCGCCTCCTCGCCGAGGGTGAGCACGCGGAGCGCGGAACCGGTCGATAAGATCAATGCCGCCGCAACCGCCAGGAACGGCGCGGCCAGCAGCACATGCGCCATCGAGCGATCCTCGAGCGAGCCGAGCAGCCAGAACACGATCTCGGTCACGGCGAAGGGATTGGGCGCGAGCGAGATGGCGAAGGAGGTCGCGGCGCCGGCGAGGCTGCCGACGGCGAGGCCGGCGAGGACGAGCACGACCGTTCCCGGCTCGCGCCCGGCCACCGCGACGATCAGGCCGATCGAGACGAGGGCGCCGGCGATGGCCGCGAAGGGCAGCGCCCAGGACAGCGCGCCCGCCCATCCGAAATAAAGGACGAGAACCGCCCCGAACGCTGCCGCCTGCGGTGCGCCGAACACGGAGGCGTCGGCCAGCGGGTTGCGCAGGAGCCCTTGCAGGGCGGCCCCGATCAGGCCGAGCGTGCCGCCGATCATGACCGCGAGAAGCGTGCGCGGCAGCCTGATCTCGCGCACGATGATGCTCGCGCTGCCGACATCGTCGACGAGGGCGCGCAGCACCGTGAGCGGCGGCAGCCGCGCCGGCCCCAAGGCGAGGGAGGCGACGGCGAGCACAGCCACGAGGGCGACGAGACCGGCCGTCAGTCCTCCCCGGCTCCTTATGAGCGCGCTCGCCGCAATCATGCCCTCATCCCGTCACCACGTGGCGCGCAGGCCCGCATAGAACGAACGCCCGGCGGTGCCGTAGTTCTTGACCTCCTCGTAATGCCCGTCGGTCAGGTTCTGCGCGCGGCCGTAGAGGCTGAAGGTGTCGTTGAGCTTGTATTCGGCATAGGCGTCGATGCGCGCGTAGGACGGCAGCCGGTCGATCTCGCCGAAGCTGGAGAAGCGCTTCCCCACGAAGACGATGCTCGGCTCGATGGTGAGCCCGGCGAGGGGCGTGAAGACGAAGCCGATGCGGCCCTCGTCGGCCGGCCGGCGGGCGAGCCTCAGCTCCGGTCCGTCGAGACCGGTGAGCGGATCGATCGCCTGGCCGACGGCCTTGAGATGCGTGTAGACCACGCGCAGGCGGAAGAACTCCGGCACCATGGCGAACTCGCCGGACAGCTCGAAGCCGGAAGTGTCGGCGCGGGCGACGTTGAAGTAGCAGCCGAAGGCCTGATCGATGCGGCAGCCCGGGCTCGCGGCGAAGTCGATGAGGTCCTTGTAGCGGTTGTGGAAGGCGGTTGCCGACAGCGTGACGCCGCCGTTGAGGAAGGTCTGGTCGATGCCGGCATCGACGCCGATCGAGCGCTCGGATTCGAGCGACGCCGTGCCGAAGGCCGGGCTGTAGAGCTGGAACAAGGACGGCGCCTTGCCGCCGGTACCGACGCTGGACCTCAGCTTCGTCCCGGTCTCCGGGATTTGGTAAGCCGCCGTCGCGCGCCAGGTGGCGAAGCGGTCGACGTCATCGACGTCGTCGACGCGCCCGCCGAGCGACAGGTGCAGCCGCTCCCCGAGCGACACCTGGTGCAGGGCGAAGGCCGAGCGGGTGGTCTGCTCGGCCTCGATCGTACGCGCGCGCGGCGTCGCGAACGGCGCCAAGGTCTCGGCGAAGCTGTCCGCCTTCTCGCGCTCGGCGCGCCCCCCGAAGGTGAGCAGCCCGAACGACCCGAGCGACAGATCGCCCTGATACTCGGCGCCGGCGCGGTCGCCGATGAAATCGGTCTGTTGCGTGCTGCCGAACAGCCCGAAGGTGACGTCGCGGAACTCGCGCTCGGTGCGGTTGGCGAAGGTCGTGAACGTGTGGCGCAGCGTGCCGCCGAAAGTATCGGCGATCAGGCGTCCATAACCATTGTGCAGCCGGCTCGTGGCAAGCGACGGCGTGTCGGGAAAGGGCAGAAAGGCGGCGTCGTATTCGGCGCGGTTGTAGTTGCTGCCGCCGCCGAATTCGACGCGCACGTCGTCGGTAACGTTGACGCCGACGCGCCCGGTGACGCCGCGGCGATCCGCCCCGTCCTTCTCAAAGCCGCCCGGCGCGAGATAGCGCAGGCGCGGGATGCGGTAGCCGAAGGCGGAGAAGCCGTCGGTGTCGAGCCCGGCGAAGCCGACGGAGAAGTCAACGCGCTCGTTGCCGCCGGAGACGGCGCCGCGCGCCTCCTTGGTGTTGAAGCTGCCGCCTTCGATCGCGAGGCTCGCCTTCGGCGCCCCGCGGCCGCGCCGCGTGATGATGTTGATGACGCCGCCCATGGCGTCGGAGCCGTAGAGCGCCGATTGCGGTCCGCGCAATACCTCGATGCGCTCGATATCGGCCAGGACCAGATTGGCGAAATCGAACTCGCGGCCGGTGGAGACCGGATCGTTCATGCGGATGCCGTCGATCAGAACAAGCGTGTGGCGCACGTCGCCGCCGCGGATGCGCACCGTCTGCACCTGTCCGGGGCCTCCGGCTTGCGTGAGCGAGACGCCCGGCACGCGCCGGAACAGGTCGTCGACGCTGCGGGTCGGCGACGTCGCCGATCGTTCGATCTCTTCGGCCGTGATGACCGTGATGGCGCTGCCGATGCGCTGGATCGGCTGCGGCGTGCGCGTCGCCGTGACGACGACGTCGGGCAACGTCACCGACTGCGCGGCGGCGGTTGTCGAGCATGCAATAAGGAGTACCGCCGCCGAAAGGCGGCTTCGGGCTTGCGACATGGGACCTCTCTTCCGCCCCACCGGCGGAATCTTCGGGTTGCACGTGACGCAGGCCGGTCTCCTGGCTCGCGGGTCGTGGCGTCGATCCGCCTTCCCGACCGAAAGGTCAGTGGCTCGATGGATCGCCGCTCGCCGCTTACAGTTGCGGGGGCAGCTCCGGCCTTGAACGCGAGGGATCGCGTGCGCACCGGATTCCCGTTTCACCCTCGTGAGGGCACCAACGTCGCCCTCACCGTAGCGAGGGCCGAAGGCGCCGACAATGCCGCGCGCGGCGAGAACGCCGCCCCGTGGCCGAGCGGCAACAGACGCGCTATGCCTCACCCGATGAAGTCACCGTTTTCAACATCACGCGTGCTGGTAGGCTGCGCGCTCTTGGGGCTGTCTCCGGCGCAGGCGGGCGCACCGCAGCGCATTGCCTCCCTCAACAAATGCGCCGACCAATTGCTGGTCGCGCTGGTCGATCCGGCGCGCATCGCCTCCGTCTCGCCGATCGCCGCCGACGCGTTCTCGTTTCTCGCCGATCGCCTCAAGGACCTGCCCGCCAATTCGGGGCGCGGCGAAAGCATCCTTCTCAGCAAGGCCGATCTCGTGCTGGCGGGGGCGTTCGAGTCGCATGTGCGCCGTCATCTCCTCGCGCGGCAGGGTTTCGACGTGGTGGTTCTCGAGCCGTGGACGAGCATCGCCGACGGGAAGGAACAGATCCGCAGGCTCAGCCGCCGGCTCGATGCGGAGGCGCAGGGCGAACGCCTGATCGCCGCCATCGACGCGGCGCTGGCGCGGAGCCGCGCGATCGCGCCGGCACCGCGCAGCGTGCTCGTGCTGCAGCGGCGCGGCTACACGCCGGGCGAGGCTTCGATCCTGACCGAGCTGATCCGACATATGGGCCTCCAGCCTTATGCGGAGCGGCTCGGCCTGCCGGGGGGCGGAACGGTGCCGCTGGAGCGCATCGTCCTCGACCCGCCCGATTACATCCTGATGTCCGAAAGCGACCGGCGCGGCGTCGACCAGGGCTCGGCGCTGCTCTGGCATCCGGCCCTGCTCGCGTCCGTGCCGCCGGAGCGCCGCCTCTACGTGCCGGCCAACCTCACCATCTGCGGCGGCCCGTCGACGCCGTTCGCCATCGACGCGCTCGCCGCCGAGGTGCGGGCCAAGGTGACCGCAAAAGAATGACGAGACCGCCGATGAACCCGATCTTCGCCGATCTGCCGACCACCGTCTTCGAGGTGATGTCCCAGCTCGCCCGCGAGACCGGCGCGGTCAATCTCGGGCAGGGCTTTCCCGATGATCCGGGTCCCGAGGACGTGCGCCGCAAGGCGGCCGACGCCGTGGTCGAGGGTTGGAATCAATACCCGCCCATGATGGGGCTGCCGGAGCTGCGCGCGGCGATCGCAGCGCATTACGGCCATTGGCAGGGCCTGACGCTCGATCCCGAGCGCGAGGTGATGGTCACCTCCGGCGCCACCGAGGCGCTCGCGGGAGCCCTGCTGGCCCTCGTCTCGCCCGGCGACGAAGTCGTGCTGTTCGAGCCGATGTACGACGCCTACCTGCCGCTCGTGCGCCGCGCCGGCGGCGTGCCGCGCTTCGTCACCCTCGAGCCGCCGCGTTTCCGGCTGACGGAGGCGGCGCTGGCGCGCGCCTTCTCGCGGAAGACCAAGGTCGTCCTGTTCAACAATCCGCTCAATCCGGCGGCGGTCGTCTTCGGTCCCGAAGATCTCGCCCTCCTGGCCGATTTCTGCATCCGCTTCGATGCTGTCGCCTTGTGCGACGAGGTCTGGGAGCACGTCGTGTTCGACGGCCGGCGCCACCAGCCGCTCATGGCCGTGCCCGGCATGCGCGAGCGCACGATCAAGGTCGGCTCGGCGGGCAAGATCTTCAACCTGACGGGCTGGAAGGTGGGACTGGTCGGCGCCGCGCCGCACCTCATGAAAGGGCTCGCCAAGGCGCACCAATTCCTGACCTTCACGACGCCCCCCAACCTGCAGGCGGCGGTCGCCTACGGGCTGATGAAGGAGGACAGCTATTTCGAGGACCTGCGCAGCGGCCTGGGTCGCAGCCGCGACCGCTTCGCCGCCGGCCTGCAGGGTCTCGGGTTCGACGTGCTGCCGAGCGAGGCCACGTATTTCCTCAACATCGACATCGCCGCGCTCGGCGAGGCGGACGATACGGCCTTCTGCCGGCGGCTGGTGACGGAGCACGGGGTCGCCGCCATTCCGGTCAGCGCCTTCTATGCCGAGGGCGCCGTCAGGAATGTGGTGCGCTTCTGTTTCGCCAAGCGCGACGCGACCCTCGATGCCGCTCTGGAACGGCTCGCGGCCGTCGTGCGGCGAGCGGCGTGATCGGGTGGCTCAGCCCATGAAATGCCCCTTGTGCCGGCCGGCGCGGGTTCCTAGCCTTAACCCCTCTCGCTTTTCGCCGCGGAGCAGCCGTCGCCCATGACCCGTATCGTTGCCGCGTTCGCCGTCCTGTTCGCTCTCCTGGCCGGCGCCGCCGCGCAGGAGCGCACGGTCAATGTCTATAACTGGTCGGACTATATCGACCCGAAGGTGCTCGAGGATTTCACCAAGCAGACCGGCATCCGGGTGGTCTACGACACCTACGACAACAACGAGATCGTCGAAACCAAGCTCCTGGCCGGACAATCGGGCTACGACATCGTCGTGCCGTCCGGGCCGTTCCTGCAGCGGCTGATCACCGCCGGCGTCTTCCGCAAGCTCGACAAGTCCAAGCTGCCGAACCTGCAGCATATGTGGCCGGAGGTCATGGGGCGTTTGCAGCTGTTCGATCCCGGCAACGCGCACGCCGTCAACTACATGTGGGGCACGACCGGCATCGGCATCAATGTGAAGCGGGTTCAGCAGCGGCTCGGGCAGGCCGCTCTCAACAGCTGGGACATCGTCATGCGGCCGGAGCTCGTCGGCAAGCTCAAGGATTGCGGGGTCCACATGCTCGACGCGCCGGAGGACATCGTGCCGGGCGTGCTGAACTATCTCGGTCTCAACCCGGATTCGAAGCGCAACGAGGATCTGACGCGCGCTGGCGACGCCTTGTTCCGCATCCGCGGCAACATCCAGAAATTCCATTCCTCCGAATACATCAACGCTCTCGCCAACGGCGACATATGCCTCGCGGTCGGCTATTCGGGCGACGTGCTGCAGGCACGGCGGCGTGCCGAGGAAGCCAAGAACGGCATCGAGGTCGTCTACGTGATCCCGCGCGAGGGGGCCTTGATGTGGTTCGACTCCTTCGCCATCCCGGCCGACGCCAAGAACGTCGCCGAGGCGCACGAATTCATCAACTACATGATGCGGCCGGAGGTGGCGGCGGCGAACACCAATTTCGTGTCCTACGCGAGCGGCAACCTTGCGGCGCGCAAGCTCGTCGACCGTGCAATCCTCGAGAATCCGGGCGTCTATCCGGACGAGGCCACCTTCAAGCGGCTCTTCACCAACACCGCCTACGACGAGCGCTCGCAGCGCGTCCTGACGCGGCTGTGGACACGGGTGAAGACGGGGCGTTGACGTGAAGAGATGACAGCCTATGCCGCCTGCGGCTTCGAGGCCTCGTTCAGCACGGCATAGATGGCGCTCGTGTCGCGGGCCGCGCGGATGCGGTCTCGGGTGCCGGACTCGCGCAGCACCCGAGCCACTCGGGCCAGCGCCTTGAGGTGATCGGCGCCCGCGCCTTCCGGAGCGAGCAGCAGGAAGACGATGTCCACCGGCTGGTTGTCGAGCGCTTCGAAATCGACCGGCTTGTCGAGACGCGCGACGAGACCGAACAGGCGCGAAAGGCGCGGGATCTTGCCGTGCGGAATGGCGATGCCGTCGCCGATCCCGGTCGAGCCCAAGCGTTCCCGATGCAGCAGGGTTTCGAAGACCTCGCGCGCGTCAAGGCCGGCGAGGCGGGCCGCCTGCGCGCTGATCTCCTGCAGCACCTGCTTCTTGCCGACCGGGCGCAGACCAGCCGCGACGGCTTCAGGGGTGAGGAATTCGAGCCGCGGCATGGCAGGGATCACAGGTCTTGCGGGTGGGAACTGCCGGCGCCCGTAGGACATGACCGGCAGACGCGCGCGCCGAATCCGTCGGCGACCGCGATATAGAGCGTCCCATCAGCCGACGCCAGTGAAGAGGGCGCGAACATCGTCAAGATCATCGCCAAGGTCATGACCGGGTCAAAGCCGAATGATGGCCAGGCTCGGTGCGAGCCTTACCGGAAAGCGCCGGTCTGCTTGTCGCGGCGGCGTTCGACGGATGACGGGATGCGCAGGGACTCGCGGTATTTGGCGACGGTACGCCGGGCGATGTCGACGCCCTCGCCCTT
>DASQLE010000073.1:0-3553 GCA_035630175.1 Beijerinckiaceae bacterium | reverse complement strand
CATGAAGCCGTTCACCGAGTTCCTGAAATGGCAGGTGAGCGATGGGCGCGAGGAATGGCCGGACGCCTATCCGAGTTCCTTTTCCGACAAGCCGCCGGCGCGCGTCGACGGGTTCAGGATCGTGCTGGTCGGCCATGCCAGCCTGCTCATCCAGGCGGCCGGCCTCAACATCCTCGTCGATCCGATCTGGTCGGAGCGTGCCAGCCCCTTCACCTTCGTCGGACCGCAACGCGTCAACCCGCCCGGCATCGCCTTCGCGGATCTGCCCCCGATCGACGCGGTCCTGGTGACCCACAACCATTACGACCACCTCGATCGCGCCACCGTCAGCCGCCTGTGGCACGCGCACCGGCCGCGCATCGTCGCGCCGCTCGGCAACGACGCCATCATCCGCGACTTCGACGACGGCATCGCCGTCGAGACCTATGACTGGGGGCAGTCGGTCGCGCTGTCGGACGCCGTGACGGTGCATCTGGAGCCGGCCTATCACTGGTCCGCGCGCGGTGTCACGGACCGGCGCATGGCGCTGTGGTGCGCCTATGTGCTGACGACGCCGGCCGGCGCGATCTACCATATCGGCGACACCGGCTACGGCGACGGCGCCATCTTCCGAGCCATGCGCGAGCGCTACGGCGCACCCGAGATCGCGCTCCTGCCGATCGGCGCCTACGAGCCGCGCTGGTTCATGCAGCCGCAGCACATGAACCCGGCGGAAGCCGTGCGCGTGTTCCGCGACTGCGG
The DNA here is from genome assembly GCA_035630175.1 of Beijerinckiaceae bacterium. Classification (GTDB taxonomy): domain Bacteria; phylum Pseudomonadota; class Alphaproteobacteria; order Rhizobiales; family Beijerinckiaceae; genus JAJKJG01. The sequence continues at coordinate 2,812 of DASQLE010000073.1, read as the reverse complement.
CGCGCGGCAGGCCCTCGGCCACCATTGGGGCACTTTCCAGCTCACCGACGAGGGCATCGAGCGGCCCCTGCAGGCGCTGGCGGCGGCCCTCGCGGCGGAGGAGATCCCGCCGGAACGATTCCACGCGCTGCGGCCCGGCGAGGTGTGGGAGCCGGAGCCATAATCCCTCCCCTTCGATGGGGGAGGTCGAGGAAAGTTATTGCGGCTGGACGAAGATGTTGATCTCGAGGCTGTCGTCGGCGCGGTCGGTGAGATCGGTCAGGTATTCTTCGACGAAGACGTCCTTCACGACGAGACCCTTGGCGTCGAGATATGCCGTGATCGTCTCGTAGGTGGAATCGATGGTTTCGTACGGCCCCCGGTGGAGGAACTGGTAGGCCTTGCCCTCGGGGGTGCGGCCGAAGCCGATCTCGGGCGTGAGATTGGGACGCGAAGCGGCGGCGGACTCCACCGGAACCATCACCTGGTAGCTGAAGCCCGCATCGTCCGTCTCGACGAACACGGTCAGGGGCCGGCCGGACGGTTTGATGCCGGCTTTGGCGAGAGCGTCCTCGATCGTTCCGAACGCGCCCTTGAGGCTGTCGAAGCCGTCGTCCCAGCTGCTCGTGCCGGCGAGAACCGCCGCGGCCTTGGCCGGCAGGGTGACCTCAGCCACGTCGAGCGGATCGGCGGGCGCCGGGACAAGCGACGGCCGCCCCCGAGACGACGAGGCGCTCCCGGCAGCTCCGGCGGAGCCGGGCGTCGGGGCGGCGCCGGGGGCAGGCTCCTGCGACAGCGTGACTCCGCCGCGGCTGTCGGGAAAGGCGGGCTTCGCCTGCGACGGCTCCCCGGGTGCGGTCAGCGGCGCCGTTTCAACCGGCGCGGGGCGCGGCACCCCCGAGCCTCCCGCCGACGCCAGGCCGGACCCGAGCACGAGAGCAAGGCCGATGAGGAAGGTGGCGCGGCAAATCATGGGGCCCATCGCGATTCAACGCTCAGTCGAACCATAAGCTCCGCCGAAAACGGCAGCGAGGCGGCAACGCGCCCCGACTCGCGCTTTCAACCGTTTTCGCCCATATAGCGCCCGCTGCCGAAGAGAATGCCCGTGAGCGCCCTCGCCAACCGCCGCTTCCTGAAGATGAACGGTCTCGGCAACGAGATCGTCGTCGTCGACCTGCGCGGTGCGGCGGACCGCGTCTCCGCCGAGGCGGTGCGCGCAGTCGCGGCCGACCGGCGTTCGCGCTTCGACCAGCTCATGACCATCCACGAGCCGCGCACGCCCGGCACCAACGCCTATCTCCGCATCTACAACACGGACGGCTCCGAATCGGGCGCCTGCGGCAACGGCACGCGCTGCGTCGCCTGGGCTCTTTTGGACGATCCGGTCATGGCGCGGCCGAGCGGCCAAACCCTCCTGCTCGAGACGAAGGCCGGCCTCCTGCCCGTGGCACGGGTGTCGGAGCGCGCCTTTACCGTCGACATGGGCCCGCCGCGCTTGCGCTGGGACGAGATTCCCTTGCGCGAACCTTTCGGGGACACCCGCTATATCGAATTGCAGATCGGTCCGATCGATGCGCCGATCCTGCACTCGCCCTCGGTCGTCAGCATGGGCAACCCGCATGCGGTGTTCTGGGTGGACGACGTCGATGCCTACGACCTCGCCCGCATCGGACCGCTGCTCGAAAACCACCCGATCTTCCCCGAGCGCGCCAACATCTCGCTGGCGCAAGTGAAGACCCGGGAGCACATCGTCCTGCGCGTCTGGGAGCGCGGCGCCGGGCTGACGCGGGCCTGCGGCTCGGCGGCCTGCGCCGCCCTCGTCGCAGCGGCGCGCAAGAAGCTGACCGGGCGGACGGCGACCGTGACGCTTCCCGGCGGCGACCTCGTCATCGCCTGGCGCGAGAGCGACGACCATGTGCTCATGACCGGTCCGGTCGAGCTCGAGCACGAAGGCACGCTCCGCTCCGAGCTGTTCGCCGGAGCCGCCTGATGACGCGCCCGCCTGTCATGCCTGGCCGGAGCGCCGCGGCGGAGCGCCCGCTTGTCACCCCCGGCCGCAGCGCTGAACGCGCGCAGGGGAAGGGAATCCAGGAACTGCCAGCGCTTCTAGATCCCCTTCCCTCGCCTCCGCTGCGCTCCGGCTCGCCGGGGATGACAACCGCGATGCCCGCGGACGTCGAGGTCGTCACCTTCGGCTGCCGGCTGAACGCCTCCGAATCGGAGGCCATGCAGCGCCACGCCGAGGCCGCCGGCCACCGCGGCCTCGTTGTCGTCAACACCTGCGCGGTGACGGCCGAGGCGACGCGGCAGGCCCGGCAGGCGATCCGCAGGATCGCCCGCGACAGGCCGGATGCCCGCATCGTCGTCACCGGCTGCGCGGCGCAGATCGAGCCGCAGCGTTTCGCGGCCATGCCGGAGGTGGCGCTCGTCGTCGGCAACGACGAGAAGACCAAGGCCGAGACCTGGACCGGCCTCGCAGGGCTCGGATCCGGCGAGAAGATCCGCGTCAACGACATCATGACCGTGCGCGAGACCGCCCTTCACCTGATCGACGGGCTGCGCGGCCGCACGCGCGCCTTCGTGCAGGTGCAAAACGGCTGCGACCATCGCTGCACGTTCTGCATCATCCCGTTCGGGCGCGGCAACGCGCGCTCGGTGCCGATGGGCGCCGTGGTCGAGCAGATGCGCGCGCTCGTCGAGCACGGCGCCCGCGAGGCGGTGCTGACCGGCGTCGACATCACGAGCTACGGCCGGGACCTGCCCGGCGCGCCGAAGCTCGGCACCTTGGTCAAGAGCATCCTCCGGCACGTGCCGGAGCTGGAGCGCCTGCGCA
>DASQLE010000072.1:0-6826 GCA_035630175.1 Beijerinckiaceae bacterium | reverse complement strand
GGGGTCCGGCACCGAGCAGCTCGCCGAGCAACGCCGCCAGAACTTCCTGACCGCGCAAGCCGATCTGAACGGCGCCCGCTCGCAGCTCGCCGATGCGCGCCTCAACCTCGAATACACGGAAATCCGCTCGCCGATCGCCGGCAAGATCGGCCGCAGGCTGGTGACGGAGGGTAATCTCGTCACCGCCAATACCAGCATCCTTGCCGCGATCGTCTCCACCGATCCGATCTATTTCTACTTCGACATCGATGAGCGCTCGTATCTCGCCTATGCGCGCATGATGACGGAAGCGGTCAAGGCGGAGGAAGGCCGCAACTACAACGCCGCCACCATCACGCTCACCGACGCGACCGGCCCGCCGCGCAAGGCCGAGCTCGATTTCATCGACAACCGCATCGACGAGGCGAGCGGCACCCTGCGGGTGCGGGCCCGCGTCCCGAATGCCGACGGCTACCTCGTGCCCGGCCTGTTCGGGCGCATATCCATCACCGGCTCGCCGCCTTACCGGGCCGCCCTCATTCCGGACGAGGCGATCGCCACGGACCAGGACCGGCGCATTGTCATGGTGGTCGAGCCGGACGGGACCGTCCGCGCGCAGACCATCCGCCCCGGACCGCGGCAGAGCGGCTATCGAGTCGTTCGCGAGGGGCTGAAGGGCGACGAGACGATCGTCATCGCCGGCATCCAGCGCGCCCGTCCTGGCCAGAAGGTCACGCCGCAAATGACGACGCTGCCGCCGACACGCGAAGCCGCATCGGGGGCCGGGCCGGCGCAGCCGTCGGACGGCGCACAGCCGGCAGGTGGTCAAGGCACGAGCTCTCCGTCCGAGCGCGACCCCGCGCGGCCGAAGGTGCAATGATGCCGGACGCGGGCGCGAAACGCCCGTGCCCACGGCCGGGACACAGAGAGTAAGCGATGCGCTTTTCCCACTTCTTCATCGACCGGCCGATCTTCGCGACCGTGCTGTCGCTCCTGATCCTGCTCATCGGCGGCGTCGCCTATTTCAATCTGCCCGCCGCCCAATATCCGGAGATCGCCCCGCCGACTGTCGTCGTGCGCGCCTCCTATCCCGGCGCCAATGCCGAGACGGTCGCCGCCACGGTGGCGACGCCGCTCGAGCAGGAGATCAACGGCGTCGACAACATGCTCTACATGTCGTCGTATTCGTCCGGCGATGGCGCTCTGTCCCTGACCATTACGTTCCGGCTCGGCACCAACCTCGACGATGCGCAGGTCCTCGTGCAGAACCGCGTCGCCATCGCCGAGCCGCGCCTGCCCGAGGAAGTCCGCCGCCTCGGGGTTACCACCCGCAAGAGCTCGCCCGACCTGATGATGGTCGTGCATATGCTCTCGCCGGACGACACGTTCGATCAGCTCTACATCTCCGGCTACGCCCGGTCCCGCGTCCGCGACGTCCTGCTCCGCCAGGAGGGTGTCGGGGACATCACCATCTTCGGCGAGCGGCAGTATTCCCTCCGCATCTGGCTCGATCCGGACAAGCTCGCCGCCTACGGCATGACGTCCGGCGATGTCGTCGCCGCGATCCGCGAGCAGAACGTCCAGGTGACGGGCGGCACCCTCGGCCAGCAGCCGGCGCCGACCGACAATGCTTTCCAGCTCGTGGTGACGACGCAAGGGCGCTTCGAGGATCCGCGCCAGTTCCGGCAGGTGATCGTGCGCGCGACAGGCGACGGGCGCCTCGTGCGCGTGCAGGACGTGGCGCGCGTCGAATATGGCGCGCAGGACTACACCACCAACTCCTATCTTGACGGCAAGGCTGCCGTCGGCATGGGCATCTTCCAACGGCCCGGCACCAATGCCATCGCGGCGGCGCGGCAGGTCATCGAGTCGATGGAGACCCTCAAGCGCGATTTCCCGCCGGGCCTCGAATACCGCATCGTCTACAACCCGACGACCTTCATCGAGGACTCGGTCAACGAAGTCTATGTGACCCTGTTCGAGGCGGTCGCGCTCGTGGTTCTCGTCGTCATCGTCTTCCTGCAATCCTGGCGCACGGCCATCATCCCGATCGTCGCCATCCCCGTGTCGCTCGTCGGCACGTTCGCCGTCATGGCGGCGCTCGGCTTCTCGCTCAACAACCTGACTTTGTTCGGCCTCGTCCTCGCCATCGGCATTGTCGTCGACGACGCCATCGTGGTCGTCGAGAACGTCGAGCGCGAGATCGCCAACGGGCTCGCGCCCGCGGCCGCCGCGCACAAGACCATGAGCGAGGTCGGCGGCGCCCTCGTGGCGATCGCGCTGGTGCTCACGGCGGTGTTCGTGCCGACCGCCTTCATCCCCGGCATCTCGGGCCAGTTCTACCAGCAGTTCGCGCTGACGATCGCCGTCTCGACGATCATCTCCGCCTTCAACTCTCTCACCCTCTCGCCGGCGCTCGCGGCGCTGCTCCTGAAGCCGCACGAAGCGCACGGACAGCCGTCGCGCAATCCCCTTGTACGCGTCGGCAAATGGGCGGCTGGCGGCTTCAACCGCGGTTTCGAGGCGACCTCGCACGGCTACGCACGCGCCGTTGCCACGGTGCTCAAGGGCCGCTTCCTCGTGCTCCTGGTTTACGCCGCCCTTCTCGCCGCGACCGTGTTCATGTTCCGCACCGTCCCGCAGGGCTTCATCCCCGTCCAGGACCAGGGCTACGCCATCGTCGTCATCCAGCTTCCGGAGGGAGCCTCCCTGTCGCGCACGAACGAGGTCGTGCTCAAGGCCGAGAAGGAGCTGCGTGGCATCCCGGGCATCGAGAACGTGGTCGCTTTCGCCGGCTTCTCCGGCGCCACCTTCACCAATGCGTCGAACCAGGCCGCCATGTTCCCGGTCTTTGCCGATTTCACGGAGCGGAACGCGCAAGGCGGGCAGTCGGGCCCTGAGCTCATCGCCGCCATCGTCCAGAAGATGCAGTCGATCCCCGAGGCCTTCATCATCGCCATCCCGCCGCCGCCGGTGCGCGGCCTCGGCAATGCCGGCGGTTTCCGCATGCAGCTGCAGGACCGCGACTCGGCGACGGTGACGCGCATTCTCGCGGCCGCCAACGAGCTCATGGCCCGGGCTGCCCAAGATCCGACCGTGACGCGCGTCTTCACGACCTTCAACGCCAACACTCCGCAGGTCTACCTGGAGATCGACCGGGTCAAGGCGCGCATGCTGAACGTGCCGATCGCCTCCATCTTCGAGACGCTCTCCACCAATCTCGGCACCGCCTATGTCAACGACTTCAACGCCTTTGGCCGCGTCTGGCAGGTGCGCGCCCAGGCCGACCAGCGCTTCCGCGTCGAGCAGGATGACATCCAGCGGCTGAAGGTGCGCTCGTCGACAGGCGCGCTCGTGCCGCTCGGCACTCTGGTCGAGGTCCGGAACGTCGCCGGGCCGGACCTCATCCAGCGCTACAACCTTTACACCTCCGTGCCGCTGCAGGGCGATGCCGCGCCCGGAATCTCGACGGGCACGGCGCTCGACACCATGGAGCGCCTCGCCCGCGAGGTCCTGCCGCAGGGCGCGAGCTTCGAGTGGACGGAGCTCGCCTTCCAGGAGCGCGCTATCGGCAACACCGCGCTTTATATTTTCGCCCTCGCCGTGCTGCTCGTCTTCCTCGTGCTGGCGGCGCAATACGAGAGCTGGGGCCTGCCGCTGGCCATCGTCCTGGTCGTGCCGATGGCGATGCTGTCGGCACTCGGCGGCGTCTGGTTGCGGGGACAGGACAACAACATCCTCACCCAGATCGGCCTCATCGTCCTCGTCGGGCTCGCGGCCAAGAACGCGATCCTCATCGTCGAGTTCGCCAAGCAGGCCGAGGACGAGCGCGGCTTGAGCCCGTTCGAGGCCGCCGTCGAAGCCTGCCGCCTGCGCCTGCGCCCGATCCTGATGACGGCCTTCGCCTTCATCCTCGGCGTCGTGCCGCTCATGATCGCCACGGGCCCGGGAGCGGAGTTGCGTCAGGCGCTCGGCACGGCCGTGTTCTTCGGCATGCTCGGCGTCACGATCTTCGGCCTGTTCCTGACGCCGGTCTTCTATGTCGCGATCCGCAACCTGACGGCGAAGAGGCGCCGCTCGGTTGCGCGGCCCGGCGTCGAGCAGGCCGCGGCGCCGTCAGCCGGTTCGTGACGGCGGTGCGCCTTCGAGCGCCGCGGCCAACCGGTCGCGGCCGACGGCGATGCCGAGCCACGCACCGATAAGGAGGATGGCGCCGAGGCCGAGCGGCAGCCGCAGGCCGAACCACTCGGAGGCCATCCCGATCAGCAGCGCGCCGAGGGCGGGACCGCCGCGGAACACCAACCCATAGAAGCTCAAGGTGCGCCCGCGAAAGGCTTCGTCGACGGCCAGCTGGATCAGCGTCTGCACGCCGATGCCGGACGTCGACATGGAGAACCCCGCGGCGACAAGGGCCGGTAGGGCGATCCACAGCGCGTCGCTGGCGACGAAGAGGATGATCGAGACGGCCAGCAGGAGAGAATGGGCCAGGACCAGCCGGGTCAGCCCCACGCCCGTGCCGCGACCGCCCAGCCAGAGGCCGGCCATCACGGCGCCGGCCCCGACCGCGGAGGTCATCGCCGCGAGGCCGCCGACGCCCGAGGCGAACACCTCCGCGGCAAAACCGGGCAGGAGTTCGACGACCGGCCGCGCCCCGATGCTCGCCGCCAGCATCAGCAGGAAAATGGCGCGCAGTCCCGGATGCGCGAAGATGTAGCGGAAGCCGGCGATCAACTCGGTCGTGAAGCCGGCTCTCTCGGCGCCGCGCTCCTCGGCCGGTGCCAAGCGTATGCGCTGCAGCGCAGCCATGAATACGAGGAAGGTCACCGCATTCGCCGCGAAGGCGGCGGCGGCACCGGCGGTGGCGATCAGAATTCCTGCCACGGCCGGCCCGATGAAACGGGCCAGGTTGAAGATGATCGAGTTGATGGCGACGGCAGAGGGCAGATCGGAGCGCGGCAGCAGGGCCGGGACCAGCGCCAGCCGGGCGGGTTGGTTGAAGGCCGTCACGATGCCGTTGAATGCGGTCAGCAAAACGAGCAGAGCGATCGTGATCTGTCCGCTCGCCGTGAGGGCGCACAGGGCCACCGCCTGCAGGCATGACAGGGCTTGGCTCACCTTGGTGACCGCCAGCCGATCCCAGCGGTCGGCGGCGGCTCCGGCGATCGGGCCGACGACGGCCGTCGGAAACAGGTCCGCGAAGGCGACGAGCCCGAGCCAGGCGCCGGATCCCGTCAGCTCCCAGGCCAGCCATCCGGTAGCGATGCGCTGCATCCAGCTGCCGATCAGGGAAATGGAATGGCCGGCCGTGTAGATCCCGAAATTCGGGTTCCGCAGGACGCGCGCGAAATTCGCGAAACCGGCACCGACGTTCATGGCGATATCTGGAGACCATCTCTCCGGCGCAAGGCCATCGGAGCACGTCCGGCAAGCGATCTTGCCGGACGGTCGGACCACGTCGTTCACGACAGAGTGAGCCAGCCTCGCGCCGGCTCTGTTGCGGGCGGATCAGTCGGGCGCGTATTTGCCGGTCAGTTGGTTGGCGAGGACGCCGGTCAGCGGCGGCTTTCCGCCGGTGGCGGCGAGCTTCTGGCTGCCTTCGAGCCGCGTGTCGCGCGACCAGGTGCGCTTCAGCTCGTCGCGCACGGAGATGCGCAAGCGGCCGAGCCCCTCCGTCTCCAGTTCCACCACGTCGCCGTCGTGGAAGGCGTTGAGGCCGCGATGATTGGTGCCGGTGGCGAGGATGTCGCCGGGCTCGAGGGTGTGGATCGCGCTGACCCACTCGATGCAGCGCGGGATCTTATGCGCCATGTCGTCGGTGTTGAAATCCTGCTTCAAGGCGCCGTTCACCCAGAGGCGGATCTGCAGCTTCTGCGGATCGGGGATCTCGTCGGCGGTCACGATCCACGGGCCGATCGGCGCGAAAGTCTCGCGCGACTTGACCTGATAGAACGTGTTGCCGGGTGGCAGGAGGCCCCGCGCCGAGCCGTCGATGAAGTTCAGGTAACCGAACACGTGCGCCATGGCGTCGGCGGCCTTCACGTTCGATGCGCGCTTGCCGATGACCAGGGCCAGCTCCGCCTCGCCCTCGAACACGGTGGCCGGAATATCGGTGAGCACCATCGTGTCCTCCGGGCCGATCACGGCGCTCGGTGACTTGTGGAAGCCGTTGATCGGGGAGGGTTCGGCAAGGGTTCCGTCCTCCATGTAATTGACCGCCATGCAATCGATCTGGCGCGGTCGCGGCAGCGGCGGCCGTAGCCGCACGGCGGCGAGCGGTACGCCGTCCCCCGCCGCCGCCTTCTCGACGCGCGCCTTGTATTGGTCGAAGCGCTCGATCAGCCCGGCCATCAGATCCTGTCGGTCCCGGTGCGGGATGTCGGTCAGGACGGAGGTCACGTCGACGATGCGGTCGCCTTTGACGACGCCGACCTGGAACTCGTTGAAGTAAGCAAGCTTCATAAGGTTTCTCTCCCGTGCCTTCGTTGAAATCTTATCTGAAGCTGGTCGGCTCCATGGGTCGCGACCTCGGCCATTAGATCCCGATGCGTGATCGATCCCAAGAAGCTGAGCATCGTCGGAACCGGGCGGCACACGCTCATCGCGGCCCGGACGCAACTCTCGGCGGTTGCGCCGCCGGCATCCCGCGCCGGCGCACCTCCTCGATGGACGCGCAATTGTCCCGCTCGCCTTCGCCATGCTCCATGCAGGACTGAAGGATGTCCGCCAGGACTTCGCCGAGCGGCAACTGCTGCCCGAGGCGCTCCGCCTCGGCAAGCATGATCCTGACATCTTTCAGATGCTGCGCGATCTTGCCGTGCGGCGCCCAATCGCCGGCGATCATCTTGTC
>DASQLE010000071.1:0-8251 GCA_035630175.1 Beijerinckiaceae bacterium | reverse complement strand
CACGGCCGCGCTCCCCGAGTTGGCGCGGGTCCGTAGCACGGCCGCGGAGGGCAGGCAAAGCGGTTTCCGGCGTTATCCCTCCCCGGCGAGGAGGCACGCAGTTGTGAGAGCGCGCCGCTTGATCCGGCAAGGGAGTGCGGCACAATCCGCCCCACTGCGCCACCGACCGGAGACCTCGCCATGGACCAGCGCGTCATTCAATTGTTCGACGAATACACCCACGGCGGCATGAACCGCCGTAGCTTCCTCGACCGCCTGGCCGGTCTCGTCGGCGGGGCAGCCGCCGCGACCGCCCTCCTGCCGCTTCTCGAGAACAACTACGCGCACGCCCAGATCGTCTCCGAAAGCGATCCGCGCATCGCCTCGGACACGGTTCAGGTTCCGGGCGTGCAGGGCCTCACCGGCTACCTCGTCAGGCCGAAGGCCGGCGGCAAGCTCCCGGCGGTGCTCGTCATCCACGAGAACCGCGGCCTCAACCCGCACATCAAGGACGTCACCCGCCGCGTCGCCACGGAAGGCTTTCTCGCCCTCGGCCTCGATTACCTGAGCCCGATCGGCGGCACGCCGGCGGACGAGGACAAGGGACGCGAGATGATCGGCACCTTGAAGGCACCCGACATCCTCGCCTCGTCGCGAGCCGCCATCGCCTTCCTGAAGGGGCATGCGAACGGCAACGGCAAGGCGGGCGCGGTCGGCTTCTGCTGGGGCGGAGCCGCCGTCAACAACCTCGCGGTCGCCGAACCGGGCCTCGATGCCGGCGTCGCCTATTACGGACGCCAACCGCCGGCCGACCAGGTCGCCAAGATCCAGGCGCCCCTGATGCTGCACTATGCCGGGCTCGACGAGCCCGTGAACACCGGCATCCCGGCCTATGAATCGGCTCTCAAGGCGGCCGGCAAGACCTACGAGATCCACATGTACGACGGCGCCAACCACGCTTTTAACAACGACGCCAACGCGGCCCGTTACAGCAAGGTCGCCGCCGATCTCGCCTGGAGCCGCACGATAGCGTTCTTCAAGAAGCACCTCGCCGACGGCGCCCAGCGCTCGTGACGAAGACCCTCCCCCGCATAGGGGGAGGGTTAAGCGCGCTGTCCGCGGAAGCCGGTCGCGAGCACGTAGAGCTCGGCCGAGTCGGAGCGGCTGGCGGCGGGCTTGACGTGGCGGACCGTCGCGAAGTCGCGTTTCAGATCGGCGAGGAGCGCGCCTTCGGTGCCGCCCTGCAGCACCTTGGCCAGGAAGGCGCCGCCGGGCGCCAGCACGGAGCGGGCGAAATCCGCCGCCGCCTCGGCGAGGCCGACGATGCGCAGGTGGTCGGTCTGCTTGTGGCCGGTGGCGTTGGCGGCCATGTCGGACAGGACGAGGTCGGCCGGCCCGCCGATGAGGGCGGTGAGGCGCTCCGGCGCGTTCGGATCGAGGAAATCGAGGGTGACGAACTCCGCGCCGAGCAGGGGCTCGATCGGCAAGAGGTCGATCCCGACGACCCGCCCCCTGCCCTCGCGGCTGCCGACCTTTTCAGCCGCGACCTGGGACCAGCCGCCGGGCGCTGCCCCGAGATCGACGACCCGCCCGCCCGGCTTCAGGAGGCGATGCTTGTCGTCGATCTCAAGGAGCTTGTAGGCGGCGCGCGAGCGGTAGCCCTCGCGCTTGGCGCGCGCCACGTAAGGGTCGTTGAGCTGGCGCTCGAGCCACTTCTGCGAGGACGTCGTACGCTTGCGCGCCGTCTTCAGACGCTGCTTGAGCGGGCGGCCCTCCCCGCGCTTGTCGCTCATCGCGCCCGGCGGCTCCGCCAGGCGCCGTCCTCGCGCATCAGGTTCATGAGGATGCCTTCGCGCAGACCCCGGTCGGCGATGCGCATGCGCTCGGCCGGGAAGGCGCGCCGGATCGCCTCGAGGATGGCGCAGCCCGCAAGCACGAGGTCGGCCCGGTCGCGGCCGATGCACGGATTGGCGGCGCGCTGATCGAGCCCCGTCGCCATGAGATGATCGATGACGCCGGACACGTCGCGGTCGCGCATCCACAATCCGTCGACCCGGCGCCGATCGTAGCGCGGCAGGCGCAGGAAGATGCCGCCGACCGTCGTCACCGTCCCGGAGGTGCCGAGGAGGTGGAAGTAAGGCGCCGCGGCGGCCGGCCCGGCGATGAGCGCGAAATCGGACAGGAGGTCGGTCACCTCCTGCACCATGCCCTCGAAGGATTGCGGGGTGACCTCGCCGTCGCCGTGCCGCTCGGCCAGCGTCACGACCCCGACGGGCAAGGAATCCCAGGCGCGGATGCGCTTGCACGGATCGGACGGCGCGTCCGGCGCGACGCCGTCGAGCCAGGCGATCTCCGTCGAGCCGCCGCCGATGTCGAAGACGATCACCGATTGCGCATACGGGTCGGCGAGGGCGGCGCAGCCCGTCACGGCGAGATACGCTTCCGTCCGGCGATCGACGACCTCGAGCTCGAGCCCGAGCTCGTCCTGAACGCGGTCGATGAAGGCCGGGCCGTTGGTGGCGAGGCGGCAGGCTTCGGTCGCGACCATGCGGGCCCGGGCGACGCTGCGCGCCTCGATTTTCTGCTTGCAGATATGCAGCGCCTCGAGGGTGCGCCGGATGGCGCCCTCGCTCAGGCGGTTGCCGTGCCCGAGCCCCTCGCCGAGACGGACGATGCGGGAGAAGGCGTCGACGACCCGGAAGCCGACATGCGCGGGCTCGGCGATCAGGAGACGGCAATTGTTTGTGCCGAGGTCGAGAGCCGCATAGGTCGCGCCGCCGCGACGGCCGGGGCGCCGGAACGACCGACCCAGCGATTTGGCCTGACCGTCCAGCGGACGGCTGGTCGACACATAGCCGGGCGCGGACGAGAGCTCGCGCCCGTCCGAGCCGGCGTTCAGAACAGCCTCGTCCTTGACCTGCACGGTCGCATTTCCTTCGGGCGCCGGATTTGCATCTCGCGCCTCGATCGTTGGAGGGAGAGTAACAAGCCCCCGGGCTGCCTGCCAAGGGCCAAGCTTGGCCTTAGAGGGGACCGGGCTGGTGCAGCGATCATGCCTCAGGCGGCTTTCGCCCCCTGGAAGGCGACGGCCCGGGGCGTCGGCCGCAGCAGGCCTTTCGCCTCGACGAAGGTTCGGGGACGGTTGATCACCTCGTCGAGGCGCGACCACAGCACCTTGGGCGAGAACGGCTTGGCGATGATCTCGTTGACGCCGAGGCCGAGGGCGCGATCGACCACGTAGCGGCGCGGCTTCGACAGCATGAGGATGATCGGCGTCGTCGGCGCCGGCGAGGTGTGGGGCGTGCGCGTGAGGCGGATGAACTCCTCACCGCTGAGAATGCCGAGGTCCCAGTCGAGGATGACGAGGTCGGGCTTGCTTTCGGACAGAATGCCGAGCGCCTCGGCCCCGTCCGGCGCTTCGAGGACGCGCTTGATGCCGACGCGGGTCAGCATATCGCGCAGGATGCGCCGGATGTAGAGGCTCTCGTCCACCACGAGCGCGGCGAGATCCGGGAAAGTCGGTGTGGCGATCATCGCGGCAAATACGCCCGCTGCTACTCAACAGGCCGACAACCCTACAGGAGAGCTTTTTCCGGATTCCTAACGCAAGATCACGACGCGTTTTGCTTGAATCGATCAAAACGCATGAACGTGATCGATTCCAAGGAGTTGAGCCTGCTGCTTTCGAAAAGCGGTTTTCACTTTTCGGCAGCATGCTCCGGCCCTCAATTTGCCTATGGACCGAACCGTGCAGAGGGTCGGGCGCCTCTGGCGGGAGGTCCCGGACAAACGTTAAGCTGCGCCGGGCGCCAAAAAAGGGGGACGATCATGCCGGCCGATAACAGCTTCTTTCCGCGCTGGAGCCTCAAGACCGAAGGCGTCGTGATGCCGGAGGAGCGGCTGCCGGCCGGCGCGACCGTCGTGGTCGGGCTGCAGCACGTGGTCGCCATGTTCGGCGCCACCGTCCTCGCACCCCTCCTCATGGGCTTCGATCCGAACGTCTCGATCCTATTCTCCGGCATCGCCACCCTGATCTTCTTCGCCGTCGTCGGCGGGCGGGTGCCGAGCTATCTCGGCTCGAGCTTCGCCTTCATCGGCCCGGTGCTCGCGGCGACGGGCGCGAGCGTCGGCGCGCCCAACGCCAATATCGGCCTCGCCCTCGGCGGCATCATCGCGGCGGGCGCGCTCTACACCTTGATCGGCATCGTCGTGGCCGTTGCCGGGCACCGCTGGGTCGAGCGCCTCATGCCGCCGGTGCTGACCGGCGCCATCGTCGCCGCCATCGGCCTCGTGCTGGCGCCGATCGCCATCAACGCCGCGTCGGGAATCACGCCGACCAATCAGGCAGGCGACAACTTCTCGCGCTGGATCGCCATCCTGACCGTGCTGGCGGTGGCGATCGTCGCGGTCTACGCGCCCGGCATGTGGCGCCGGCTGCCGATCCTGGTCGGCGCCGCCATCGGCTACGCTGCCTACCTGATCTTCGCCAACGGCCTCGGCTTCGGAACCCCGATCGACTTCACCAGGGTCGGAGCGGCGGCGTGGTTGGGGCTGCCCAACTTCACGAGCCCGGTCTTCACGATCGAAGCCATGAGCCTGATCGCGCCGGTGGCGATCATCCTGGTCGCCGAGAATCTCGGGCACATCAAGGCGATCGGCGCCATGACCGGGCGCAACCTCGACCCGTATCTCGGCCGCGCCTTTATCGGCGACGGCGTCGCCACGATGCTGTCCGGCTCCTTCGGCGGCACGGGCGTCACCACCTATGCCGAGAACATGGGCGTGATGGCGGTGACGCGCATCTACTCGACGCTCATCTTCGTGGTCGCGGCCGCGATCGCCATCCTGCTCGGCTTCTCGCCGAAATTCGGCGCCCTCATCCAGACCATCCCCGGCCCGGTGCTCGGGGGCCTGTCCATCGTCGTCTTCGGCCTCATCGCGGCGACCGCCGGGCGCATCTGGGTCGAGAACGGCGTCGACTTCTCGCAAGCCCGCAACCTGATCACGGTCGCCGTGGCGCTGGTGCTCGGCGCCGGCAACTTCAAGCTGTCGGTCGCCGGCTTCACCCTCGACGGCATCGGCACCGCCACCTTCGGGGCCATCCTCCTCTACCACCTGCTGCGCGAGCGCGGCACCATGCCGACGGTCCCGGCGGACGCCCAGCCGGCCATCCGGCCGTGACCGCGCGGCCGTCAGCCCGGCCCGGACCGGATCCGAGATGGGGGCCGGCGGCAGTAGGCTGGGACCCGCGGTGCATCAGCCGCTGTTCAGGCTCGGGTTGCCACTCCTCGGCAATCGGCCGATCATGAGGGCGGAGGACAAACGATGATGCACCGTGTCCGTTTTGGTCTCGTCGCGCTTGCGCTCGCCGCGGGCACGGCGGCGCTCGCGCAAGCGCCGGACGGCGGGCCGCCGCTCTCGGCCGAGAAGCAGCTCGAGGTCAAGACCTCGATCGCCCGCTACAGCCGGGGGCTCAAGCCGGGGCAGGAATTGCCGCGCCATCCCGACAAGCTGGCCGTCGGCACGACGGTCGCCGAGTCCGTTCCGCTCGTCACCCTGCCGCAGGACGCGTTCTCGGAGGTGCAGAAGACGACCACCTACAGCTTCGTGCTCATGCCCCAAGGTATCGCCGTGGTCGATCCGGCCAGCCGCCGGGTCGTTCAAGTGATCGACTAAGACCGGCTCTCGTGGCGGACGTCGTTCGGCTGGAGGCGGACGGGGCCTCGGCGGACATCGCGCTCATGGGGGCCGAGCCGGTGTCGTGGCGCGTCGGCGGCCGCGAGCTCATCTGGCGCGGCGATCCGCAGCATTGGGCACGGCACGCACCGATCCTGTTTCCGGTGGTCGGCGCATCCGCCGGCGGGATTGTCCGCATCGCCGGCAAGACCTATCCGATGCCGCAACACGGCTTCGCCCGCGACAGCCTTTTTTCGCTAGTGGAGCGGACAGGCGATGCCGCGCATCTGCGGCTTGCCGCGTCGGAGGCGACCGCGGCGCATTTCCCGTTCCGTTTCGTGCTGGACGTCACGGCGACGCTGCGGCCGGACAGCCTCAGCCTCGCCGTCCGGGTGACGAACGCCGGCCGCCACGAGATGCCCTACGCCGTCGGCTTTCATCCCGCCTTTCCGTGGCCGTTCGATGCGGCCGACCGGGCCGGGCACGCCGTCGAATTCGAGCGGGAGGAGCGTGCGGACGTGCCCGCCCTGACGCAGGACGGCCTGCTGGCGCAGCCGGGCCAGCAACTTCCGATGGAGGGGCGCCGCCTCGCCCTGGCCCCGGAGCTGTTCACGGGCGCGCTCGTCTTCCTCGACGCGCGCAGCCATTGGCTGCACTTCCGCTCTCCCTCGGGCGCCGGCATCGCCCTTGAGGCCGAGAATTGCCCGCATCTCGCCCTGTGGACCAAGCCGGCGGCGCCCTTCCTGTCGATGGAGGCCTGGACCGGTCACGCCGATTGGGAGGGCTTCTCCGGCGGGCTGTCCGAGCGTCCGTCCATGCTGCGGCTCGAACCCGGTGCCGACGCGGAGCATGCGCTCACGCTGCGATGGCTACGAGCTGGTTGAGCGCGGCAAAGAAAAAGCTCCGGAAAAGGGCCGGAGCTTGTCCGTCGCAGGACCGCATCGTCTTGCGAGCCGGGCGGGATCGTCCCGCTTGAGATCGCTCGCCGGTCGAGAGTGATCAGGTCTGCCGGCTGAGGCACGGATCGGACGATGAGCGTGGCACAGCCCCGCATCCTTGGCTGTCACCGAAAGCCCACACCGAATCTCTTCTGAGTTCCATACCGCCGTCATTCCGGGGCTCGCCAACCGCGCGTCATCCTCGGGCCGCGAAGCGGACCCGAGGACCTCATGACGCTTTAGCGCCGTTCTCCCCCGAGGTCCTCGGGTCTCCGCTTCGCTCCGCCCGAGGATGACGGGCGCTATGCGGTGACCGCAACCGTCTCGCCGAAGGTTGTCTCGAAGGCGGCGCGCAAGGCGCTGTCCGCTTCCGGCATGGTCACGGGGCGGCCGAGATCGACAAGGCTCGTCACGCCTCGCGCGCGCACGCCGCACGGCACGATGCCGGAAAAATGCGAGAGGTCCGGATCGACATTGAGGCTGACGCCGTGGAACGTCACCCAATGGCGCACGCGGATGCCGATGGCGGCGATCTTGTCGTGGCCGCCCTTGTCGGGCCGGCGTACCCAGACGCCGACCTGGTCCTCGCTCCGCTCGCCGCGGATCGCGAAGGCCGCGAGCGCAGCGATCACCCAGCTCTCGAGCGCGGCGACGAAGCGGCGCACATCCGGCGTGCGCCGGTTGAGGTCGAGCATCACATAGGCGACGCGCTGTCCCGGCCCGTGATAGGTGAACTGCCCGCCCCGCCCCGAGCGGAACACGGGAAAGCGGTCCGGCTCGATCAGGTCCGCCTCCCGCGCCGAGGTGCCGGCCGTGTAAAGCGGCGGATGCTCGAGAAGCCAGACCCGCTCCGGGGCGCGGCCGGCGGCGATTTCCGCCACCCGTGCATCCATGGCGGCGACGGCGTCCCCGTAATCGACCAGCCCCTCGCTGATGGCCCATTCGACCGGGGCGCTGCCCGGCGCGGCCGGCAAGGTCGGGGCAAAGTCGGCGCGGATGTTTACCAAGGCTTCACCCTGTTTTGGTCAGGTGTGTTCAGGCGTCGGATCACGACGGATCGCGTCCGCAAGATATAATGCGTTTTCAGGCGAAAGCCTGCCCTCATCGGAGGGTGGGCGCCGGGTCGCCGGCTGGAAATGCGGTCGAATCGATGGAGCCTGCGTGTCCACCCTGGAAAGCCTCAACGTGGACGTGACGGTCGTGCTCGGCCGCAACCGCATGCCCGTCCACATGCTGCTGCGCATGGGCCGCGGCGCCATCGTCGAGCTCGAATCCACCGAGAGCGACATGGTCGAGATTCTCGCCAACGGCCACCCCATCGCGCGCGGCCAGATCGTGGTGACGGGCAACCGCATCTCCGTCGAGATCACCGAGCTGATCCGGAAGCCGAGCGTCGTGCACGAGCCGGGCGTCACGATCGGCGACGGCGCCATTGCCATGCGCGCGGCGGCGGGCGAGTAGCCGCCTCCCCGGCTTCGCTGGCGGCTTGTGGCCGGCGCACCGATCTGGTAAACGCAGCGCCGCTTCGGGCCCTGAAGGTCCGGCGTCCCAGCGGCCATGGCGGAATTGGTAGACGCGCTAGCTTGAGGTGCTAGTACTGCAAGGTGTGGAGGTTCGAGTCCTCTTGGCCGCACCACTTATCGTCGTGATCTAGCCGC
>DASQLE010000070.1:0-4463 GCA_035630175.1 Beijerinckiaceae bacterium | reverse complement strand
CAGGGCGAGGTCGCTCCCGAGGGCGGCGCCATCGGCCTGCCGCGCTCGGCGCGCATCGGCGCGGTGGCGCAGGAGGCGCCGAGCGGCCCCGAGCGGCTCGTCGACGTGGTGCTCGCCGCCGACGCCGAACGCACGGCGCTGCTCGCCGAGGCGGCGTGGGTGGAGGGGCTGCGCCGCGCCGAGATCGAGACGCGCCTTGCCGATATCGGCTCCCATGCCGCGCCGGCACGCGCCGCCGCCATCCTGCACGGGCTCGGCTTCGACGCGGCCGCGCAGGAGCGGCCCTGCTCCTCCTTTTCGGGCGGCTGGCGCATGCGCGTGGCGCTCGCCGCCGTGCTATTCGCCGAGCCCGACCTTCTGCTCCTCGACGAGCCGACGAACTATCTCGACCTCGAAGGCACGCTGTGGCTCTACGATTACCTCGGGCGCTACCCGCACACGGTCTTCATCATCAGCCACGACCGCGAGCTGCTCGACACGGCGGTCGACCACATCCTGCATCTCGAGCGCGGCAAGCTCACGCTGTATCGCGGCGGGTACTCGTCGTTCGCGCGGCAGCTCGCCGAGCGCCAGGCGCTGCAATCGAAGCTGCGGGTCAAGCAGGAGGCGGAGCGCCGCCACCTGCAGGCCTTCGTCGACCGCTTCCGCGCCAAGGCGTCCAAGGCGCGCCAGGCGCAATCGCGCTTGAAGCGGCTCGCCCGGCTCGAGCCGGTCGCCGCCGTGGTCGAGGACGACACGCTCGCCTTCGATCTGCCGAGCCCGGCCCGGCCGCTCGCCCCTCCCCTCGTCGCCATCGAGGGCGCCGCCGCTGGCTATGACGGCCGGGCGGTGCTCGACCGGCTCAACCTCACGGTCCTGCCAGACGACCGCATCGCCCTTCTCGGCGCCAACGGCAACGGCAAATCGACCTTCTGCAAGCTCGTTGGTGGGCGCCTGGCGCCGCTCAAGGGCGAGGTGCGCAAATCGGCGAAGATCGACGCGGCTTATTTCGCGCAGCACCAGCTCGACGAGCTGCGGCCGGGCGCCAGCGCCTTCGCGCATGTGGCGGCGCGCATGCCGGACGCGCCGGAGTCGAAGGTGCGCACCCGCTGCGGCCGGCTCGGCTTTCCCGGCGCCAAGGCGGACACGCCCGTGTCCGCCTTGTCGGGCGGCGAGAAGGCGCGCCTGCTCATGGGGCTCGCCGCGTTCGAAGGGCCGCACATGCTCATCCTCGACGAGCCGACCAACCATCTCGACATCGACAGTCGCACGGCCCTCATGGAGGCGATCAACGATTACGAGGGCGCCGTCATCCTTGTCAGCCACGACCGCTTCCTCATCGAAGCCTGCGCCGAGCGCCTGTGGCTGGTGGCGGGCGGCTCGGTGAAGCCGTTCGACGGCGATATGGACGATTACCGCCGCCTTGTGCTGTCGGGTGAGATCGATCCCGGCCAACGGGGCGCCGCGCGCGGCAAGCCCGACAAGAGCTCGCGCAGCGACGACCGCCGCGCCGCCGCCGAACGCCGCGTCGCGCTGGCGCCGCTGCGCAAGCGCCTCGAGGCCCTGGAAGCGCGCATCGAGAAGCTCACCGGGATCATCGCCAAGGTCGACGCCGCCCTCGCCGATGGCGCTTTCCAAAAGGACGCCGCCAAGGCGAGCGAGCTGGCCCGCATGCGCGCCGAGGCAGCCGAGTCCCTGGCCGGCGCCGAGGAGGAATGGCTGACGGTCGGCGCCGAGCTGGAGGAGGCGCAGGCCTGATGTGATCTCCGGCACGCCGCAGAGCGGCGGGAAGCGGATCCAGACCCACGCGCGACAGTGCTCCTGGACCCTTCCCGGCTCTTCGAGCCGCGCGGGATGGCAGGTTATTTCAAGATGCGGTCGAGTCGGTTGTCGACGAAGAAGTAGAGCTCGCGCGCGCCCGGCTCGGAATAGAGCACCTGCACCTCGCGCTGGCCTTTGCCGCTCTCGCCGACGAGCACGTCGGTCGGCTCCTTGCCCTTGAGACGCACGAGGTCGCATTCGCCGATGCCCGGCTCGATGACGCTCGCGGTTGCGGGGCTCGGCCCCCGGCAGCGCCCGTCCGGCCCGAGCACGGGGCCGAGCGCGGCGTTTGCCGCGACCGGCGGAGCCGAGGGCATGGCGGCTGTCGCGACCGGCGTCTCGCGCTCGTTGCAGGCCGCGAGCGCGGCGACGAGCAGGGCGGGTGCGAAGGCGAGCCGGTTCATCTCAGATAACCTGTTACAGTACGACGCTCCTCAGCATGAGGAAAGATGGACGTTCGCCTCAAGGAGCGACGGTTCCGTTCTGCCGCGCGTCGAGCGTATCGCGATAAAGGCGGAGGACGTCCTGCCGGAAGGCGGCACGCGAATCCTCGCGGAAATAGAACATGTGCCCGCCCGGATAGACGGCGAGCGCGAGCCGGTCGTCGAAGCGGGGCAGCTGGTTCAAGAGGAGCTGGTTGGCGAAATACGGCGTCACCAGATCGGTGAAGCCGTGCGCGACCAGAACGCGGAGCTTGCCGTCCAGGGCGAGCGCGCCGCGCAGGTTGCTCAAGGATTCCGGCTGGCCGCGGCCGCGGCTCCAGCGCCAGCCGCCGTTCACGCCGCCGTTGAGCAGGTTATAGCGCTGGTCCGGCACCTTCCAATTCAGGGTGCGGAACAGGTGGTCGATGATCGCGCTCGTCAGCGGCGCCGTGAGCGTCGTCAGACCCGGATCCTCGAAGCGCGAGACCGCCGCCGTTGGGTCCGGATCGCGGCTTGTGACCCCGGCGTCGTAGGCGCTGACGACCTGGCCGGAGGCGCGCAGGAACTCGCGCTGGAACGTCGCCACGTCGACCCGTCCGGCCAGGCGTCGGACGAGGGCCGGGTCGAGGCAGACAAAGCCGGCGACACGGGCGCTGATGCGCTGAGCTGTGGCGGGATCCTGCGCGCCGCGCAGGAGGTCGGCCAGATAGTCGCCCGCGGCGTACGCCTCGACCTCGCGCAGGGCCGATCGGGCGAGGGGCCCGTTGCGCTCGAGGCACGCGGCGGCGAGCGAGGGCAGGCGCGCCACATGCAGCCAGGGCGCATGCGAGGGCTGGCTCAGCCAGCTGAAATCGAGCACGGGCGAGAGCAGCACAAGGCCCGAGAAAGCGAGGCCGATGTCCTCGCCCAGCTTCTCGGCGAGAAGCGGGCCGCGGAAGCCGCCGTAACTCTCGCCGACGAAGAATTTCGGCGAGGCCATGCGGTCGTTGCTGCGCAGCCAGCGCGCGACGACCGCCGCCAGCGTGTCGATATCGCCGTCGACCGCATAATAGCGGTTGCGGATGTCCTCCTCCGAGCCGACCGCGCGGCTGTAGCCGGTGCCGACCGGATCGATGAAGACGAGATCGGTGAAGTCGAGCCAGGTCTCGGCATTGGGGACGACGGTCGGCGGCGTCGACGGGCTGATGCTCGGGCCGTCGAGGGGCAAACGCCACGGGCCGAGCACGCCGAGATGCAGATAGGCGGAGGCAGCACCGGGGCCGCCATTGACCGCGAAGGTGATGGGCCGCGTGCCCGGCTCGGCTCCGTCGAGCCGATAGGCGACGAAGCCGATCTCCGCCTGCAGTCCGCCTTGCGGGTCGCGGAGCGGCAGGCTGCCGGCCGTCGCCGTGAAGCGCAGGGTGCGGCCGGGCAGATCGAGGACATGCTGCGTGACTGAATCCGGCGGCAGCCTGCGCTGATCGCCCGCGCCGCGCTGCTCGGCTTGGCCACGTTGCTCTGCTTGGCCACGTTGCTCTGCTTGGCCGCGCTCGGCCGGCCGGCCGGCCCTTCCTTCTTCCGGCCGCCCCGATTGACGGGTCTCGGCCGGCTGAGCCGTCGCCGGATCCTGGGCGATCACCGGCCCGAGCAGGGTCAGGAGAAGGGCCGAACTGAGAGCCAGATGTTTTGTCAAACCCATCGGAACCTATTTTTCTGACGTGCAATCATGAGCTTTGCCATAGGCTTCATGAAAAGCAGCGATTTTAAGCCTTTTTCTCCCAGCGCCCGCGCGGGTCCTGCTGCCAATAGGTGGCCTCAAAGCCGCCGGCCTTGACGCGCGTCCACTGCGCGCGGGCGGCGGCGAGGGCGTGCTCGTCGTTGCCGTCGAAGAGGAGGACGAGGCGCTGGTAGGCCGCGAGGTCCTCGGGCACGGACGCACCCTCGACGAGGAACAGCACGGCGGCGCCGTTAAGATTTCCCTCGGCGAGGGTGAGCACCACCGGCTGCTCGGCGGCGTCCGCCTCCCGATCGGTCCCGTGCGGCAGGAAGCTCTCGTCGGAGAACGTCCAGAGAAGGTCGTCGAGAGCCGACAGGCGCTCGTCCGAGGTGGCCCGCACCAGCGCCCGCCAGCCGCGCCCGAGCGAGCGCTCGAGCAGCGTCGGCAGCACGGCCTCGAGCGGCTGCTGCTGCAGATGGTAGAACCAAATCTCGGTCATGCCGGTCGGGGCGCTCTTTGCCCCCCTGCCCTGTTCAAGCCGCGGA
>DASQLE010000069.1:0-2076 GCA_035630175.1 Beijerinckiaceae bacterium | reverse complement strand
CGCCATCCTCCTCAGGAACGTCTATGGCTGGTTCGAGCGCGAGGGACGCGGCGTCTACCGCTTGGCTCCGGCCGGCGCGGCGGCGCTGGTGCGGTGGACGGCGCTCGGCCACGCGTCAGCGCTCGAGGACCCCGCGACGTCGTCCGGCGCCGACGCTCTCGCCCCGGAGCAGCGCGCCGGCGCAAGAGGACCGGCGGCGTGATGGGCCGAAGCTTTCCCGCTCCGAGTGGTCTCGTGCGCGGGTCAGCGAGGAGCCGGCCACCGGCAGGCCGTACTCCTTGGGCGGCGGGTCGGCCGATGGAGAGCTTCAGGCGCGCGACCATCCGCCGCTCGGCTCCGCCCGCTCGCGCGCAAAGGCGGTGTAGTCGGTGGGGCCGAGGTACTGGAGCTTGTGCCCGCTCGGGCATGGCGCCGGCGCTGTCGGCCGACAATGCCGTCGTTGATCTTCACGGAAACAATGATGGCCACGGCGCGGCTCCCCGGCGTCATCGCCTTCGGTATGGCGCGCAGCGGCCGTGCCGAACACCGGCGCTGGTGGCCATGGCGAGCTCTCGTTGACTTGGGGAGACGTGCTCGGCCCAATGGCCGCACGGGACGAGAGCGAGCACAAGGCCGATCGATGAGCAGGCACGGCATTCCGGGCGAGCCAAGCCGCCCGCTGGTGCTCGATTCCGAGCGGGCGCGGCGCGATGGGCGCCCGCACTTCGCCATCGTGGACATCGGCTCCAACTCGGTCCGGCTCGTGGTCTACGACCGGCTCGGCCGCGCGCCTTTCCCGCGGTTCAACGAGAAGTCGCTGTGCCGGCTCGGCGCCGGGCTCGATCAGACGGGCGAGCTCTCCGCCGAGAGCTTCCGGCGCACGGTCGAGGCGATGCGCCGGTTCCGCGCCATCGCCGATGCGATGGACGTTCCCCGGATCGAAGTCATCGCCACCGAGGCCGTCCGCCGCGCATCGAACGGCGATCGGCTGGTCGCTGCGATCGCGGAGGAGGCCGGGTTCACGGTGCGTGTTCTGTCGGGCGCAGAGGAGGCGCACTACGCGGCGCTGGGCGTCATCGCAGGCTTCCACCGCCCGACCGGCCTGGTCGGCGACATGGGCGGCGGCAGCCTGGAGGTGGCTGAAATCGCCGACGACCGGGTCGGCACGGGCTCGGTCAGCCTTCCGCTCGGCGCGCTCCCCGTGCAGGCCCTGCTGGCGAAGGGCCGGGGCGACGCGAAGCGCCGCCTCGACTCGCTCCTCAGGCAGAAGCTGCCGCCGTCGCTGAAGCGGCCCGTGTTCTACGCCGTCGGCGGGGGCTGGCGGGCCTTCGCCCAAATGCACATGGCGTCCGTCGCGGCGCCGGTGCGTGTGGCACATGGATATACGCTTGATGCCGGCGAGGCCCGCACCTTCGCCAGAACGGTCTGGCGCATGCCCGAGGCGAAGCTGGCGGCGCTGCCGGGCGTGCCGGCGCGTCGCGTCCCGACGCTGCCAGCGGCGGCCCTGGTCCTGGACCGCGTGCTCAAGCGGCTTGCGCCCGAGCGGATCGCGTTCTCGGCGCTGGGCGTGCGCGAGGGCTGGCTCTATGCCCAGCTCGCCACGGACGAGCAAAACCTCGACCCGCTTGTGGAAGGGGCGCAGTCCTTCGGCATCCCGCACGCGCGCGTCCCCGCATTCGCGGCGGCCCTGGTGTGCTGGACCGATGCCCTGTTCCCGGATGAGACGCCCCGGGAGCGGCGGCTGCGTCTGGCTGCCTGCGCGCTCTCCGACATCGGCTGGCGCGACCACGCGAGCGTCAAGGCGGCGGAGAGCTTCCGCCGCCTCATCCAATTCCCACTGGTGGCGCTCGACCACGCCGAGCGCGTCTTCCTCGCCGCCGTGATCCATGCCCGCTACGCCGGGCGTGCCAACGATCCGGCACTGGCGCCCGCGATCGACATGCTGCCGCCGAGCGCGCGGCGCCGGGCGCTTATCCTGGGACGGGTTCTGCTCCTGGGGTACCGGGTTTCCGGCGGCGTGCCGGAGATCCTGGCGAGCGCGCACCTGCAGATCGGAGCCGACGTGGTTCGGCTAGCAATCAGCAAGGTGGCCCGGGT
>DASQLE010000068.1:0-3161 GCA_035630175.1 Beijerinckiaceae bacterium | reverse complement strand
AAGCCGTCCGAATACGGCCGCCGGCAGGCGTTCCAAGTCCACAAGGCGTTGAAGGAGAAGGGGCCGGTCACCGTGCCGCGCGAGTTCGTGTTCATGGATCGGGCCGCCGTCGGTCTCGGCGGCGTGTTCCTGCATCTCAAGGCGGAACTCAATTATCACCGCCTGTTCGAGAGCGAGATCGAGCGCTTTTCCTTGGACGATCTCGCGATCCGGCAATCTGCGGCTCTTGCGGATGCGCAACTTCCCGAAGCCGCGTAACTCCTCCCATTGATGGGCAAGAGCCTGCCCCTGCGAAGGGGGCAGAGTCGCCGCGGCAGCGGCGGTCGGAAGGGGATCGCAGCGCGGCCCTTACGGACCTGTCGCGGGTCGCGCCTGCGGGGCGACCCGGACGCTCCCGCTGCGCAAGTCGGATATCTCCGACTTGCGCAGCGTTTATGGGTCTCGGGAACACTCGAGATCCGTTGGGAGAGGCTTGGCCTTGCCATTGCAGCGCTTTGTTGCATGCGGTAAAGCCGCGCAGGGGCCACTTTTGCAAAACGGGATCTGGAGTTCGATGGCGGACACGAAACACGCGCCGCATATGGGTTATGGCCCGGAGATGGACGCGGCCACGCATGAATCCACCTACAGCAGTTTCGTGCATTTCGCGGCCGTCGGCGTGGCGTTCGTGCTCTGCTGCGTCGTGGGCCTTGCCGTCGGCGGGATCAAGCAGGCGTGGATGTCTGCCATCTTCGGGATCGTTCTCGCCCATATCGCGACGGCCATCGGCCTCTTCGCTCCGTCGATCTCGTGGCGTGCGCCGGCTGCGGTACTCGTTCTTCTTCTGCTCATGCTGGCGTTTTTCTGAATGAGCCGCGGCGCTGGAGCGCGCCGCGCGCCAGCCGCGAACCAGGGGGGCCTGATGCGGATTGCAGTTCTGTCGGAGACCGATCGGGACGAGACGCGCGTTGCGGCGACGCCTGAGGTCGTGAAGAAATATGCCGGCCTCGGCTTCGAGGTTGCGATCGAGACGGGAGCCGGCTCGCGCTCCGGTCTTGCGGACGGCGAATACGAGACGGCCGGGGCGATCGTGGCGGCGAGCCGGGCCGAGGCGTTGCGTGAGGCGGACGTGGTGCTGGCGGTGCGGCGGCCGGGCCCGGGCGAGCTCGAGGGTGTGCGGCGCGGGGCTCTCGTGGTGGCCCAGATGGACCCCTACGGGCAGGACGCGGCCATTCGCGGCCTCGCCGAGACGGGCGTGTCCGCCTTCGCCATGGAATTCCTGCCGCGCATCACGCGGGCGCAGGTGATGGACGTCCTGTCGAGCCAGGCCAACCTCGCCGGCTACCGGGCGGTGATCGATGCGGCGGCCGAATACGGGCGGGCCTTTCCGATGATGATGACAGCGGCCGGCACCGTGCCGGCGGCGCGCCTGTTCGTGATGGGCGCCGGGGTCGCCGGGCTGCAGGCGATCGCGACCGCGCGCCGGCTCGGCGCGGTGGTGACGGCCACCGACGTGCGTCCGGCGGTCAAGGAGCAGGTCGAGTCGCTGGGGGCCAAGTTCGTGGCCGTGGAGGACGAGGAGTTCCGCGCCGCCGAGACGGCAGGCGGATATGCCAAGGAAATGTCGGAGGCGTATCGGGCGAAGCAGGCCGAGCTCGTGGCCGCGCATATCGCCAAGCAGGACATGGTGATCACGACCGCGCTGATCCCCGGCCGGCCGGCGCCGCGCCTCGTGACGCGGGCCATGGTCGAGGCCATGCGGCGGGGTTCGGTGATCGTCGACCTCGCGGTCGAGCGCGGCGGCAATGTCGAGCTGGCCGAGGCGGGCAAGGTGGTGGACCACAACGGCGTGAAGATCGTCGGCCATCGCAACGTGCCCGGGCGCCTCGCGGCAAGCGCCTCCGCGCTCTACGCACGCAACCTCTACGCTTTCGTCGAGACGCTGGTCGACAAGGGCACGAAGAGCCTTGCCGTGAAATGGGACGACGAGCTCGTCAAGGCGACGCTGCTGACCCGCGACGGCGCCGTCGTGCATCCCGGCCTGCAAGCGCAAACGCAAGCCCCAGCCCAAGCCGAGAACCAAGTCGAAGCCCAGAACCAAGTCGAAGCCTGAGGGAACACGCCCATGTCCAGTCTCTCGCCCCAACAGGCTCTGGAGCAGGCCCGCGCCGCCCGCAGCGCCGCCGAACAGGCGCAGGCCGCCGCCGACCAGGCGCAGGCCGCCGCCGATCAGATCGCGCTCGCGGCGTCGGCCGCGATCGGCGGCGCGGTCGACCCGACCGTGTTCCGCTTCGCCATCTTCATGCTCGCCATCTTCGTCGGCTATTACGTGGTGTGGTCGGTGACGCCGGCCCTGCACACGCCGCTGATGTCGGTCACCAACGCGATTTCGTCGGTGATCGTCGTCGGGGCGCTGCTCGCGGTGGCGGTGCGCTACGCGCCCGGCCTCGGCAGCGGGCCCACGTCGGCACGCGTCATGGGCTTCATCGCCCTCGTCCTCGCCTCCATCAACATCTTCGGCGGCTTCCTGGTGACGCAAAGGATGCTCGCCATGTACCGGCGCAAGGGGTGAGGTCCATGTCCACGAACATCGCCTCGCTTCTCTATCTCGTCTCCGGGGTCCTGTTCATCCTGGCGCTGCGCGGGCTGTCGCACCCGACCACCTCGCGGCAGGGCAACCTCTACGGCATGGTCGGCATGGGGCTGGCCATCTTGACCACGTTGGTGCTGGCCCGCCCTTCCTTCGGCTCCTGGCTCCTGATCCTTGCCGGCCTCGGCCTCGGCGGGGGCATCGGCGCCTATATCGCCCGCAGCGTGCCGATGACGGCCATGCCGCAGCTGGTGGCCGGCTTCCATTCCCTCGTCGGTCTCGCGGCGGTCTTGGTGGCCGGGGGCGCGCTCTATGCCCCGCAGGCCTTCGGCCTCGGCGCGCCGGGACGCATCCCGGGCGCCTCGCTCCTCGAGATGGCGCTCGGCTGCGCCATCGGGGCGGTCACCTTCACGGGCTCGATCATCGCCTTCCTCAAGCTCGACGGGCGCATGAGCGGCAAGCCAATCCTGCTGCCCAATCGGCACGTCATCAATAGCGGCCTCGCCGTGCTGCTCGTCGTGCTGCTCGTCGCCTTCGTGGCGGGCGAGAGCCGGTTGGTGTTCTGGCTGATCGTGCTGGTCTCCTTCGCCCA
>DASQLE010000067.1:0-3697 GCA_035630175.1 Beijerinckiaceae bacterium | reverse complement strand
TCGTCGGCGGTCTGTTCGTCGTCGAGGCCTTGTCCGTGATCATCCAGGTCGCCTCCTACAAGCTCACCGGCAAGCGTGTCTTCCGCATGGCGCCCCTGCATCACCATTTCGAGCAGAAAGGCTGGAAGGAGCCGCAGATCGTGATCCGCTTCTGGATCATCTCCTTCCTGCTCGCGCTGGTCGGGCTCGCGACCCTCAAGCTGCGGTGAGGCGATGACGCCTGTCACCACCTTCGCCGGCCAGACGGTGGCGCTGTTCGGGCTCGGCGGGTCGGGCCTCGTGACGGCGCTGGCCCTGCAGGCGGGCGGCGCCGAGGTCGTCGCCTGCGACGACAACGCCGCCAGCATGGAAGCGGCGCGCGGCAAAGGCATCGGCACAGGTGATCTCCGGGAGGCCGATTGGTCGCGCTTCGCCGCGCTCGTGCTGTCGCCCGGCGTGCCGCTGACCCATCCCGAGCCGCATTGGTCGGCGCGCCTGGCGAGCGCGGCCGGCGTTCCCATCATCGGCGATATCGAGCTGTTCTGCCGCG
This sequence comes from Beijerinckiaceae bacterium, assembly GCA_035630175.1. Classification (GTDB taxonomy): domain Bacteria; phylum Pseudomonadota; class Alphaproteobacteria; order Rhizobiales; family Beijerinckiaceae; genus JAJKJG01. The sequence goes on along the minus strand of DASQLE010000067.1, from coordinate 3,168 downwards.
AGCGGGACAGGCTCGCGGCGGAAGCCCCCTTCGTCGCCATCACGGGGACGAACGGCAAGTCGACCACCACGGCGCTCGTCGCCCATATCCTGCGCGAGGCGGGCCGCGACGTTCAGATGGGCGGCAATATCGGCACCGCGATCCTGTCGCTCGAGCCGCCGGCCGCGAACCGCGTCCACGTGGTCGAGATGTCGTCGTTCCAGATCGACCTGACGCCGTCGCTCAGGCCGAGCGTCGGCGTGCTTCTCAATGTCTCCCCGGATCATCTCGATCGGCACGGCACCATGGAGCGCTACGCCGCCATCAAGGAACGGCTGGTCGCCCGCGCCAAGACCGCGGTGATCGGCATCGACGACGAGATGAGCGCCGCGGCCGCAACGCGCCTGTCGCGGGCGGGCGCCGTTTTCCGCACGGTTTCGGCCGAGCCGGACCGCCGCGCCGACGTGTTCGCGAAAGGCAGCGCCCTCCACGCGGCGGCGAGCGGAGCAGAGCCCGTCGCTGACCTTGGGTCGCTCCGCTCCCTGCGCGGCACGCACAATGCGCAGAACGCGGCGGCCGCCTACGCCGTTTGCGCGATTCTCGGCCTTGCCCCGAGTGAGATCGCGCGCGGCATGCGCAGCTTCCCCGGCCTCCCGCACCGCATGGAGGAGGTCGGCCGGCGCGGGCCGGCCATCTTCATCAACGATTCCAAGGCCACGAATGCGGACTCGACGGAAAAGGCGCTGGCCTCCTTCGAGCGCATCTATTGGATTGTGGGCGGCAAGGCGAAGGAGGGCGGCATCGAGCCGCTGCGCGGCTTCTTCCCGAAGATCGAGCGGGCCTATCTGATCGGCGAGGCGGCGGACGAATTCGCCACGACCCTGGAGGGCCGTGTGCGCTTCGAGCGCTGCGGCACGCTCGACCGCGCGGTGGCGCGCGCAGCCGAGGATGCGGCGGCGTCCAGCGCCGCGGAACCGGTCGTGCTGCTGTCGCCCGCCTGCGCCTCCTACGATCAATACCGAAATTTTGAGATTCGCGGCGATCATTTCCGCGAGCTCGTCCGGGCCCTGCCCGGCGTCGAGATGAACCGGCCGCTTCCGGCGACCGGCGGGGGATAGGCCGGAGAGGGAACGGGCATGGTGTCGCGCGCGGAACGCACTGAGGTCAGCGAATGGTGGCTGACGATCGATCGTCAGCTTCTCGCCGCGCTCGGCGCCCTGATGGTGTCGGGCCTCGTCTTCCTGATGGCCGGCGGGCCGCCGGTCGCCGAGCGCCTCGGCTTGTCCACCTTCCACTTCGTCAATCGGCAGGTCATCTATCTCGGTCCGACCGTCGCGCTTCTCCTGGCGGTATCGTTCCTGTCGCTGCGCCACGTGCGCAGGCTGGCGCTCTTCATCTACCTCCTGAGCATCGGCCTGTGCATCCTGGCGCTGCAATTCGGGCCCGAGATCAAGGGCGCGCACCGTTGGATCATGCTCGGCGGCTTCGGCATCCAGCCGTCCGAATTCGTCAAGCCGACTTTCGTCATCCTCACCGCCTGGGCGTTCTCGGAGGTCGCGCGGCGCAGCGACATGCCGGGTCCGATCCTCGGGCTGCTGCTCCTGCCCGCGACCATCGTGCCGCTCGTGCTGCAGCCTGATTTCGGTCAGACCGTGCTCCTGACCATCGTCTGGTGCTGCATGCTGTTCGTCGCCGGCTTGCACTGGTTCTGGCTGCTCGGCCTCGGCGGGCTCGGCGTCGGCGGGGTCTTCGCCGCCTACGAGCTCATGCCGCACGTGCGCGGCCGCATCGCGCGCTTCCTCGACAAGTCGTCGGGAGACACGTTTCACGTCGACACCGCCATGGAAGCCTTCGCCAAGGGCGGCTGGCTCGGCAAAGGCCCCGGCGAAGGCAGCGTCAAGCGCATCCTTCCCGACGCTCACACCGATTTCATCTTCGCGGTGACGGCGGAAGAGTTCGGCATCGTCGTGTGCTTGGCGGTTCTTCTCATCTTCGCCTTCATCGTGCTGCGCGGCCTCTTTCTGGCGCGGCGCAACGAGGATGCCTTCTCCCGCCTCGCGGTGACCGGGCTCCTGCTCCTGTTCGGCCTCCAGGCGAGCATCAACATGGCCGTCAACGTGCGCCTGATCCCGGCCAAGGGCATGACCCTGCCGTTCATCTCCTACGGCGGCTCGTCGCTGATGTCCCTGGCGCTCGCCATGGGCTTCCTGATCGCGCTGACGCGCCGCCGCCCGCGTGCCGCCTTCGTCAACCGGCCCGCCGCGTCCGCGTTTCCGGCGCGATGACCGGCACGCCGCGCATCGTCATCGCCGCCGGCGGCACCGGCGGCCACCTGTTCCCGGCCGAAGCGCTCGCCGTCGCCTTGCAGCGGCTCGGCGCCCGCGTGGCGCTGGCGACCGACGCGCGCGTCGGCAGCATCGCCGCGACCTTTCCGGCCGAAGAGATCGTGCAGATTCCGGCCGCGACGCCGTCGGGCGGCTCGCCGCCGCAGATGGCCAAGGCGGCGCTCGTGCTGGGGCTCGGCGTGGCGCGCGCCCTCGTGGCGCTGAGGCGTTTGAAGCCGGCCGCAATCGTCGGCTTCGGGGGCTATCCGACGGTGCCTCCCGTGCTGGCGGGGTCGTTGCTGCGCATCCCAACCGTGCTGCACGAGCAGAACGGCGTCATCGGGCGCGCCAACCGCTTCCTGGCGCCGCGCGTGTCGCTGGTCGCGACCGGCTTCCCGCGCGTCAAAGGCATTCCGGCCGGGATTCGCGCGCCCGTCGTGCATACGGGCAACCCGGTGCGACCGGCCGTCATCGACGCCGCGCGCGCACCCTATCCGGCGCTTCCCGCCGGCGCCCCTTTGCAGATCCTGGTCTTCGGCGGCAGCCAGGGTGCGCGCGTGATGAGCGAGATCGTGCCGGCGGCGATCGAGCTTTTGCCGGGAGAGCTGCGGCCGAGCATCCGCATCACTCAGCAGGCGCGCCAGGAAGATGTCGAACGCGTCACGTCCTCCTATGCGCAGGCGAAGGTCGCAGCCGACGTGCAAGCCTTCTTCACGGATCTGCCGCGGCGCATGGCCGACGCGCATCTCGTCGTCTCGCGCTCCGGCGCCTCGACCGTGGCCGAGCTCGCCGCGATCGGCCGTCCCTCCATTCTGGTGCCGCTGCCCGGCGCCCTCGATCAGGACCAAGCCGCCAACGCCCAATC
>DASQLE010000066.1:0-3189 GCA_035630175.1 Beijerinckiaceae bacterium | reverse complement strand
CGGGTCTCGGCGAAGGGCGCGTATGACGCGGTGACGGCAACCTACCGGCTCGAGCTGTCGCAGGATACGCCGCCGACGCCCGGCCAGCCGACCAAGAAGCCGATGACGATCCCGGTGGCGCTCGGCCTCGTACCGCGTGCGGGCGGCGCTCTGCCGGCCCGGTGCGACCGCGTCGGCGAGAGCGGCGTCTTCGTGCTCGACCAAGCCGCCGACAGCCTCATCTTTACGAACGTCACGGCGGCGCCGGTCCCGTCCCTGTTCCGCGGTTTCTCGGCGCCGGTCAGGGTCGCCCTCGATCTCGACGACGACGAGCTTCTGTCCCTGTTGCGGCACGACAGCGATCCGTTCAACCGTTGGCAATCGGCCCAGACGGTGGCGACCCGTCTGCTTGTGCTGCTGGCGAGATCGGCCAACACGGCCGGCGAGGCCGCGGACGGCTTGGCGGCGGCGCTCCTCGCCTTCCTGGAGCGGGACGCCGCCCGCGACCCGGCCTTCGCTGCGCAGGTCCTGGCCCTGCCGAGCGAGACCGAGATCGCCCAGGAGATCGGCTCCGACGTCGACCCCGACGCCGTTCACCGCGCGCGGGAGAGCTTGCGTGAGGTCGTCGGCCGACGCCTGACGGAGCGCCTCCTGACGCAGCGCGACGAGCTTGCCTCATCCGGACGCTACAGTCCCGATGCGGCCAGCGCCGGTCGCCGCGCCCTGCGCAACGTCGCCCTCGACCTGATCGCCGCGGGCGACGCCGGGCTCGGCGAGCGCTTGGCGCTCCAGCAGCTCCGGACCGCCGCGAACATGACGGACCGGCTGGCGGGTCTCGCCGTCCTCGCCACCATCCCGGGCGAGGCCCGCGAAAGCGCCTTGCGCGACTTCGCCGACCGCTACCGCGATGATCCTCTGGTGCTCGACAAGTGGTTCGCCCTGCAGGCGATGATCCCCGAGGCGGACGCGCTTGACCGCATCCGGCGGCTCATGGAGCACCCGGCCTTCTCGTTGACCAATCCGAACCGCGTCCGCTCGCTCGTCGGCAGCTTCTCCGTCGGCAATCCGACGCAGTTCCACCGCCGGGACGGCGCCGGATACGCGTTCCTAGCCGATACGGTGCTGACGCTCGATCCGACCAACCCGCAAGTCGCGGCGCGGCTCCTGACGGCGTTCGGGCCGTGGCGAACGATGGAATCGCGCCGCCGGGCCGAGGCCGAGACAGCCCTCCAGCGGATCGCCAGGCAAGCCGATCTCTCGCCGGACGTATCGGACATCGCGCAGCGCTCGCTCGCCGGCTGAGCTCGCGGGCACGCGAGCTGTCGCTTCCGCGACACGGCTGGGTGGAGCTTATGCAACACCCCGAGGACAAACCCCGGCCGAGCTGGGCGCCGAACTGGACAAACGGCACGCTCGGGATTCTATTGGTCTCGATTCGGAGAGATGCGGCACGTCTTCCCGAAAAGACCGTTAACGGATCCGGAGACGCTGGGTGCATACGAGTGCGGACGTATGTGATCCTGCGCGCGCGGATACGATCCTCGGGATCGCGCGCTCGATCGGCAATCCCGCCTTCCACCGGCTCCAGCGCGCCGAACCTTGGCTACGCTTCGCCGTTCCCGCGCTCCTCGCCGTCTTCCTGGCCTGCCTCGCCGCCAGCGCCGGCTTTCAGATCCTGGAGAACCGCCGCGAAGCGATCCAGGACGCCGCCGACGAGATCGACGTCATCGCCACGCTTGCAGCCCTGACGATCCAGCAGCCGAACCTGCTCGATCGGGCGGCGGCCGCGCACCAATTGGAAGCCCTGGCCCGCGCGCTTCCCGAATCGGCTGTCTCCCGCGGCCGCACCCTGCTTCTCGTCGACGCCGGCGGAACCGTGTTGGCCGCCTATCCGCCCTCGACGGGCGCTCCGCAGCGGCTCACGGACCTGCAGGGCGAGATCGAGGTCGTCACCACCTACGCCGACCGCGCCGGCGTCATGACCCTCACCCTCGGCGACGCCACGCAGGCGATCGCCACCGTGCGCAAGCTCCCGTTAGGCGGCGGCGAGATCGCGGTCATGCAGAGCGTCCCGCTCGTGCTTTCCGCCTGGCAGACCCGCACCTTCGGCCAGATCACCCTCGTCATGGCCGTGATGGTCGTGCTCGTCGGGATGGGAGCGGCCTATCTCATGCAGGCCGCCCGGGCCCGGGCGGCGGACGAGGTCTGCGAGAAGGTGCGGCACCGCATCGATTCGGCCCTCGCTCGCGGACGCTGCGGGCTGCTCGACTGGGATCTCGCCCGCGGCCGCATGTATTGGTCGGATTCGCTGTACGAGCTCCTCGGCTACGAGCGCCGCGACGAGTTCCTGTCGTTCGGCCAGGTCAACGCCATGGTCCATCCGGAGGACGGCGACCTCTACGGGCTCGCCGATCATCTCGCCGCCTCCCGCACCTCGGCCATCGACCACGATTTCCGCATCCGCAGCGCCTCCGGCGATTGGGTTTGGCTGCGCGTCCGGGCCGAGCTGATCGACGATGCCGACGAGCGCAGCCAGCATCTCATCGGCATTGCCGTCGACGTCACGGAGCAGCGCGGCCTCGTCGAGCAGAGCGCTACCGCCGACATGCGGCTGCGCGACGCCATCAATGCGATCTCGGAGGCGTTCGTGTTGTGGGACGCCGACAACCGGCTCGTCGTCTGCAACTCCAAGTTCCAGCAGCTTCACCATCTCAGCTCGGAGGTGGTGGTTCCGGGCCAGACCTATGCGGAGATCATGCGGGTCGGGCGCCCGCCGGTCGTTCAGCACCAGCTCATGCGCGAGGAACGCCAGGATGCGGGCGCGCGCACCTTCGAAGCTCAGCTCGCCGACGGCCGCTGGCTGCAAATCAATGAGCGCCGCACCCGCGACGGCGGCTATGTCTCGGTCGGCACCGACATCACGGCGCTCAAGCGGCACGAGGAGAAGCTCCTCGATTCCGAGCGCCGGCTGATCGCCACGGTCAGCGATCTCAAGAAGTCGCGCCAGACGCTCGAGACGCAGGCGCAGCAGCTCGCCGACCTCGCCGAGCGCTACCTCGACCAGAAGGCGCAGGCCGAAAGCGCCAACCGCGCCAAGTCGGAATTCCTCGCCAACATGAGCCACGAGCTGCGCACGCCGCTCAACGCCATCATCGGCTTCGCCGAGGTCATGGAAGGCGGCATGTTCGGGCCGATCGGCTGCGATAAATA
>DASQLE010000065.1:0-3592 GCA_035630175.1 Beijerinckiaceae bacterium | reverse complement strand
GCGCCCGGGCGGCTATTGCCGCGTCCTCAAGGCGGGCTTCCGCTACGGCGACAACGCCCCGATGGCGGTGATCGAGTTCGTCGACCGCGACGTCGACGCCCGCGGCCAGGATTCCGGCCCGACCCAGAAGGACGAGGTCGTCGAGACCGCGGCGGCCTGATCCGGCCCTCCCCTGAAGGGGAGGGATTTGCGTCAGCCGGCGCGGCGCGCGGCCTCCTGGGCCCGCTCGAAATCCTGGAGGTCCATCATCAGGAGCAGGATGGCGGGTGCGGTCAGGGTAGCGGGATCGATCCGCTCGAGGGCGTGGCGCCTGAAGATCGCCCGCATGGGCGGCGTCTTGAGCGATCCGCCCATCGACCATTGCGGAAAGCTGCGCATCCGGATCTGGCGGCTGCTGATCACGCGCACCTCGCTGTGCCGTTCATCGTCGCGGATGCGCGCCAGCGCCGCCCCCACCCGGTCGCCGTCGCCTTCGAGGATCTGCAGGAACCAGGCGCCGTCCGACACGAGGTAGCCGGTCAGGCCGTCTCGTGCGTTGTTGCGGCGCGACACCGCCAGGATCTGGCCGATCTGCTCGTCGAGGGCCGTGGCGTCGCCGGCACGGGCATTGCGGCTCAGATAGGTGAGTTGGGTGACCGGCATCGTGCTGATCTCTCGCGCCGCAGGAGAGTCGCCGGCCGACGTTAACAGATCCTTAGCAGGCGCCGTCGGCAGCCGGGGCAGACAAATCCGCCGGATCGCGCTAACGCCGTTGGTCGATCCCTTTGCCACGGCGACGGTTGTCGGACATGATTCAGCCCACCCGCATCCCCCTGGTCCTGGCCTTCGTTCTGCCCCTTCTCGATCCCTGCGAGGCGCCGGCCCAGACCCGCGCCGCGCCCGAGAGCCGGAGCGAGGTGCAGCTTTCCTTCGCGCCGGTCGTGCGGCGGGCGGCTCCGGCCGTCGTCAACGTCTACGGCGCGCGGGTCGAGCGCGCCCGCCAGCGCGAATCCATGGACGACTTCTTCCGCCGCTTCTTCGGCGAGGACGGGCCGGCCATGCCGCGCGAGCGCATGCAACGCTCCCTCGGCTCGGGGGTGATCGTCGACCCCGCCGGGCTTGTCGTCACGAACCACCATGTCATCGAGAACATGACCGAGGTGAAGGTGGCCCTTAATGACCGCCGCGAGTTCGAGGCCGAGATCGTGCTGCGCGATCCGCGCACCGACCTTGCCGTGCTCCGCCTGAAGGGCGCCTCCGCTCTGCCGGCGATCGAATTCGGCGATTCCGAAAAGCTCGAGGTCGGCGACCTCGTTCTCGCCATCGGCAATCCGTTCGGCGTCGGCCAGACCGTCACGCAGGGCATCGTCTCGGCGCTGGCGCGCACGCAGGTCGGCGTCACCGATTATCAGTTCTTCATCCAGACCGATGCGGCCATCAATCCGGGCAATTCCGGCGGCGCGCTCGTCGACATCGGCGGGCGCGTGATCGGCATCAACACGGCGATCTTCTCGCGCTCCGGCGGCAGCCACGGCATCGGCTTCGCCATTCCGGCCGGCATGGTGCGGGCCGTGGTCGAGTCGGCGCGGGGCGGGGCCCGCACGGTGCGCCGGCCGTGGCTCGGCGCTAAGCTGCAGAGCGTCGACCGCGACCTCGCCGAGAGCATCGGCCTCGAGCGCCCGATGGGGGTGCTCGTGGCGGCGGTGTTCGCCAAGGGGCCGGCCGACGAGGCCGGGCTCCGCCGCAACGACGTGATCGTCGAGCTCGACGGGCAAACCATCGACGACCCCGACGCCTTCGGCTACCGCTTCGCCCTCAAGGGGCTCGGCGGCGAGACGGACCTTACCGTCATGCGCGGCGCCAAGCGCACGGCGGTGCGGGTCCGGCTGCAGACCCCGCCGGAGACGCGCCCGCGGGAGCCGGTCCGGGTGCGCAGCCGCTCGCCCCTCGCCGGGGTGACGGCCGTCAACCTGTCGCCCGCGGTCGCCGACGAGCTGCGGCTCGACGTCGATGCGGAGGGCGTCGCCATCGCCGAGGTGGACGAGGGCAGCGCCGCCAGCCGGGTCGGCTTCCGCAAGGGCGACCTGATCCTCGCCATCAACGGCGAGCGCGTCAGCGCCTCGCGCGACGTGGAACGGCTCATCCGCGGCGGCGGCGGCACCTGGCGCATCACCATCAACCGCGGCGGCCAGGTCCTGACGAGCGTGCTCGGCGGCTGATGTCCGACCTGTTCGCCTCCGCCGGCCTCGACCGGGACGCGCCGCGCCCGCTGGCCGACCGGCTGCGCCCGACGCGGCTGTCCGAGGTGGTCGGCCAGGATCATCTCGTTGGGCCGGACGGAGCGCTGACGCGTCTTCTGCAATCGGGCTCGCTCGGCTCCCTCGTGTTCTGGGGGCCGCCCGGCACCGGCAAGACGACGGTGGGGCGGCTGCTCGCCGATGCGACGAAGCTGCATTTCGAGCAGATCTCGGCGATCTTCTCCGGCGTCGCCGATCTGAAGAAGCTGTTCGAGGCGGCCCGCGCGCGCCGAAGCACGGGGCAGGGGACGCTTCTGTTCGTCGACGAGGTTCACCGCTTCAACCGCGCCCAGCTCGACGCCTTCCTGCCGGTGATGGAGGACGGCACCATCACGCTTGTGGGAGCGACGACCGAGAACCCGTCCTTCGAGCTCAACGCGGCGCTCCTGTCGCGCGCCCGCGTCATGATCTTCAAGGCCCTCGACGAGCCGGCCCTGGCGATGCTGCTGACGCGCGCCGAGGAGGCGCTCGGAAAACCGCTGCCGCTGGACGAGGCGGCGCGCGCGTCCCTGGTCCGCATGGCCGACGGCGACGGGCGCGCCGCGCTGACCTTGGCCGAGGAGGCCTGGCGCTCGGCCAAGCCCGGCGAGGTCTTCGACGCCGAGGCCCTGCAAGACATCGTGCAGCGCCGCGCCCCCATCTACGACAAGGGCCAGGAGGGCCATTACAACCTCATCTCGGCCCTCCATAAGACGATCCGCGGCTCCGACCCGGACGCGGCGCTCTACTATCTCGCGCGCATGCTCGATGCCGGCGAGGACCCGCTCTATATCGGCCGCCGACTCGTGCGGGCGGCGATCGAGGACATCGGCATGGCCGACCCGCAAGCCCTCGTCGTCGCCAACGCCGCCAAGGACGCCTACGACTTCCTCGGCTCGCCGGAGGGCGAACTCGCCTTCGCGCAGGCCGTCATCTATCTCGCCACGGCGCCGAAATCGAACGCGACCTACGCCGCCTACAAGGCCGCCACCGGCGCCGCCAAGGAGCACGGCTCCCTGATGCCGCCCAAGACCATCCTCAACGCCCCGACTCGTCTCATGCGCCAGATCGGCTATGGCTCCGGCTACGCCTACGACCACGACGAGCCCGACGCCTTCTCGGGCCAGGATTACTGGCCCGACGCCCTCGGCCGCCAGACCTTCTACGCGCCGACCGAGCGCGGCTTCGAGCGCGAGGTGCGGAAGCGGCTGGAACGGTGGGCAACGCTGCGGCGCGAGCGGCGAGAGGGCGAGTGATCACCCGACCGCCCCTGCATGAGCGCAACACGGCGCTTCGCGGATGAAGGGCCTGGCGCTCGTTTTCCTCGGCGCCGGGCT
>DASQLE010000064.1:0-5281 GCA_035630175.1 Beijerinckiaceae bacterium | reverse complement strand
ATGCGCCCCGCCGCGACCTGCCCGAGCGCCGTGACCGACAGCCACAAGGGGCCGTTCGCCCGCACCGTGTCGCCGCCCAGCAAGGGGCAGCGGAAGGCGTCGGCCGCCTTCGCCAGCCCCTCGGCGAAGCCGGCCAGCCACGCCTCCGTCCAGTCGTCGGGCAGAGCCAGGGTGAGCAGGAACCCGCTCGGCTCCGCCGCCTTGGCGGCAAGGTCCGAGACGTTCACGGCGAGCGCCTTGCGGGCGATCGATTGCGGCCGGTCATCGGCGAGGAAATGGATGCCGGCGGTCAGCCCGTCGACCGTGAGAACGAGGTCGTGCCCCGGCGCCGGCCGCAGGCAAGCGGCGTCGTCCTTCAAGCCGAGGCCGCCCTCCCCCGCCATCGGCGCGAAGAATCGGGCGATCAGCTCATCCTCGGAGGGACGCTGAGGAAACCGTTCCATGCATGCAGATGTCGCGCGCCGAGCTGCACCTGTCGAGCCCTCACCGGCCTCATGCTGAGGTGCCGCCGCCATGCGGCGGCCTCGAAGCACGCACAACGGCCGTGCGTCTTCGAGGCTCAGCCCTTGCGGGCTTCGCACCTCAGGATGAGGAAAGTCTCCAGCTACCGGCCGGAGCGGGCGGCGCGGCGCTCGCCGAGCTCGTTGCCACGCACGTCGCGGGCGAGCGCGTCGAGGACGGCGTTGACGAGCCCCGGCTCGTCCTCGGAATAGAAGCTGTGGGCGACCTCCACATATTCCGAGATCGCCACGCGGGCGGGCACGTCCTTACGGAACATGAGCTCGTAGGCGCCGGCGCGCAGGATGGCGCGCAGCACCGCCTCGATTCGCTTCAGGGGCCAGCCGTCCGCCAGCGCCGCATCGATCTTCACGTCGACCGGACGCTGCTCGCGCACCACGCCGGCCAGGATGTCGCGGAAGAACGCGTTCTCGGCCGGCTTGAAGGCGATGCCCTCGACCTCGCGGCCGATCCAAAACGCTTCGAACTCGGCGAGCGCATCCGTCACGCCCTTGCCGGACACCTCCATCTGGTAGAGGGCCTGAACGGCGGCGAGCCGGGCGGCGCTGCGCTCAGCGGCTTTCGCCATGGGCGGTCTCCTCGGTGAGGCGGCGCTTGAGGCGGAGCATCGCCAGGGCCGCCTCCGCCGCGCCGCCCCCCTTGTTCAATTCGCCGACGCGCGCGCGGGTCCATGCCTGCGCCTCGTTTTCGACGGTCAGGATGCCGTTGCCGAGCGGCAAGCCCCGCGCCACGGCGAGGTCCATTAGGGCGCGCGCGCTCTCGCCCGCGACGATCTCGAAATGAAAGGTCTCGCCGCGGATCACGCAGCCGAGCGCCACCGCCGCATCGTAGGGCGCGCCGACCGCCGCGGCCGCATCGAGGGCGATGGCGAGCGCCGGCGGGACTTCGAGGGCGCCCGGCACGGTCAGGACGTCGACGCGCGCCTCGGCCGCCCTCAACGCCTCGCTCGCCCCGCGCAGGAGCTCGTCGGCGATGTCGTGGTAGAAGCGCGCCTCGACGACGAGGATGCGGGCGCCGGGGACCGGCGCCGACCCCGTCCGTCGTGAACCTGCTGTGACCATCGGGATCCGGCGTTGGCATCCTCCCCGGGAGGAGAGGGTCGGCCGCTCAGTATCCGGCGGCTGCCGCTTCGGCAAGGCGAGCCGCGTAGCGGGCCATGAGGTCGACCTCGAGGTTGAGGCGCTCGCCCGCCCGGCGCTCGCCGAGCGTCGTCGCGGCGAGGGTGTGCGGGATGACGAGAACGGAAAAGGTCTCGCCCGCGACCTCGTTGACGGTCAAGGAGATGCCGTCGAGCGCCACCGAGCCTTTCTCGGCGATGAGACGCGCGAAGGAACGGGGCGCGCTCAGGCGAAAGCGGGCGGTCGCGCCCCAGGCGCCGGAGCCGGCCGTCACCTCCTCCCGGGCGACGATCTCGGCCGTCCCGTCGATATGCCCGGTGACGAGATGCCCGCCGAGCTCGTCGCCGATCTTCAAGGCGCGCTCCAGGTTGATGCGGGTGCCGACCTGCCATTGCGCGACCGTGGTGCGGGCGAGGGTCTCGGCGGCCGCTTCCACCTCGAACCAGGACGCCCCGGCGCGCCCGCCGGCCGCCACCGCGGTCAGGCAGGGGCCCGAGCAGGCGATCGAAGCGCCGACCGCGACGCCGGCCGGATCGAAGGCGGACTCGACGCGGATGCGGCGCAGCCCGTCGCGCTCCGCAACGGCGGCGACCCGGCCGATCTCGGTGATGATGCCGGTGAACATCAGATCACGCTAACACCCTCTCGTACGCATCCATCCGGTCGACCCCCGCCATCTCCGACCCGATCGGCCGGAAGCGCGTGTCGAGCGCCTCCCGCAGGTCGCGGCCGATGGCGGGCCGGCCGGGCTCCCCGAGCGGGACGGGACTGGTGGATACGACGACCTCGTCGAGAAGGTCGAGCCGGGCGAAGCAATCGGCCAGCGAAGGTCCCCCCTCGGTGAAGACGCGGGTGATGCCGCGTGCCGCCAGCAGCGCCAACGCCTGCCGGACGTCGAGATGCCCGGTGTCATCCGCCCCGACGCGCAGGACCGTGACGCCCGTCGCCGACAGCTTTTGCTCGGCCGCGACCGGCACCGTGTCGGCCGCGACGATCCAGGTCGGCACCAGGCCGGCACCGGTCACGACCTGCGCATGTGGGGGCGTGCGGAGCCGGCTGTCGAGGATGACGCGCACCGGCGAGCGCTCCTCGAGTCCCGGCAGGCGCACGGTCAGGAGCGGATCGTCGGCCAGGACCGTGCCGACGCCGACCAGGATGGCGTCGGCATGGGCGCGCATCAGATGCACGCGCGCGTTCAGCGCCTCCCCGGTGATCATCAGGCGCGGACCGTCGAGGCGCGAGGCGAAGCCGTCGGCGGTGCGCGCCAGCTTCAGGATCGTGGCGGGCCGCCCGGCGCGGATGCGACGGATATGCCCGCGATGCGACCGGCGCGCTTCATCAGCGAGGACCCCGGTCGTGACGGTGATGCCGGCGGCCCGCAGCCGGGCGTGCCCGCGCCCGCTGACGCGCGGGTCCGGATCCTCGAGGGCGGTGACGACGCGCGCGATCCCGGCCGGGATGATGGCGTCGACGCAGGGCGGCGTCCGGCCGTGATGGGCGCAGGGCTCGAGCGACACGTAGAGGGTCGCGCCGCGAGCGGCGTCGCCGGCGCCCGCCAGCGCCTGCCGCTCGGCATGGGGGCGGCCGCCGGCGCCGGTGACGCCCTGCCCGACGATGAGCGGCGCCCCGCCCTCCCCGCGGACGACCAAGGCTCCCACCGACGGGTTCGGCCAAGTGGTGCCGAGATGACGCTCGCCGAGGCTCAAGGCCATGCGCATGAAGCGCTCGTCGAGCGCGGACTCGGCCAGCGGCTCGGCGCCCGCAGCCGCTGTGGCGAGCGGCGTCACGAGCCGGCCCGCGCCGGTCTCGACTCGGCCGAGCGGTCCGTCGGCTCCTCGCCCGTCAGCTCGCCGATCAGATCCTCGAAATCCTTGGCCTCGCGAAAATTCCGATAGACCGAAGCGAAGCGGACATAGGCGACGTCGTCGAGCCCTTTGAGCCCCTCCATGACGAGCTCGCCCACGGCTTCGCTCGGGACGTCGCCTTCGCCGCGGCTTTCGAGCTGGCGCACGACGCCGTTGATCAGGCGCTCGATCCGCTCAGGCTCGACCGGGCGCTTGCGCAGGGCGACCTCGACGGAGCGCTGCAGCTTGTCGCGATCGAAGGACACGCGCCGGCCGGAGCGCTTGACGATGGTCAATTCGCGGAGCTGCACCCGTTCGAAGGTGGTGAAGCGCCCGCCGCAATCCGGGCAGATGCGGCGGCGACGAATGGCCGAGGCGTCGTCGGTCGGGCGCGAATCCTTGACCTGGGTGTCGAGGCTTCCGCAGTAGGGGCAGCGCATGCGGCCGGCCCGCGCTCAGGCGTAGACCGGGAACCGACGCGTCAGGTCGTGGGCGCGCTGCTTGACCTCGGCCTCGACCGCGGCGTTGCCGCCCTCGCCCGTCTTGGCGAGGCCGTCGAGAACCTCGACGATCAATTCGCCGACCCGCTTGAACTCGGCGACGCCGAAGCCGCGCGTGGTGCAGGCCGGGCTGCCGAGCCGGATGCCGGAGGTGACGGTCGGCTTCTCCGGATCGAAGGGCACGCCGTTCTTGTTGCAGGTGATGTGCGCCCGGCCGAGGGCCGCCTCGGCGTCGCGGCCGGTCAGTTTCTTGCGCCGGAGATCGACGAGCATGAGGTGATTGTCGGTGCCGCCCGAGACGGGATCGTACCCCCCCGCCCCGACGGTCGCGGCCAGCGCCTTGGCGTTCTCGACGACGGCATGGGCATAGAGCTTGAATTCGGGCCGCAGGGCTTCGCCGAAGGCGACCGCCTTGGCGGCGATGACGTGCATCAGGGGCCCGCCCTGCAAGCCCGGGAAGATCGCCGAGTTGACCTTCTTGGCGATGGCTTCGTCGTTCGTGAGGATCATGCCGCCGCGCGGGCCGCGCAGGGTCTTGTGCGTCGTCGTCGTCACCACGTGGGCGTGCGGAAAGGGCGAGGGATGAGCGCCGCCCGCCACGAGCCCGGCGAAATGCGCCATGTCGACCATGAAGACGGCGCCGACCGCGTCGGCGATCTCCCGAAACTTGGCGAAATCCCAATGCCGGGCATAGGCCGAGCCGCCGGCGACGATGACCTTGGGCTTGTGCTCGTGGGCGAGGCGCTCGACCTCATCCATGTCGAGGCGCTGATCGTCCTCGCGCACGCCGTAGCTCACCACCTTGAACCACTTGCCCGACATGTTGACCGGGGAGCCGTGGGTCAGGTGGCCGCCGGCCGCGAGGTTGAGGCCCATGAAGGTGTCGCCGGGCTGCATGAGGGCCATGAAGACGGCCTGGTTGGCCTGGCTGCCGGAATTGGCCTGGACATTGGCGAAGCGGCATTCGAACAGGCGGCAGGCGCGCTCGATGGCGAGATTCTCGGCGATGTCGACGAACTGGCAGCCGCCGTAATAGCGCCGGCCCGGATACCCTTCCGCGTATTTGTTGGTCATTACCGAGCCCTGCGCCTCGAGCACCGCACGCGAGACGATGTTCTCGGAGGCGATGAGCTCGATCTCGTCGCGCTGGCGGCCGAGTTCGAGGTCGATGGCGCGGGCGATGTCAGGATCGGCGTCGGCGAGTCCGGCCGAAAAGAAGCTGTTCGACATATGCGGCTGCGCCGCCTCGATCGCGCTCATCTGATCCTCGTCGATGGTCTTGGCAAACCGCGTTGCGCGA
>DASQLE010000063.1:0-11777 GCA_035630175.1 Beijerinckiaceae bacterium | reverse complement strand
TCTGCGCGGCGGCGTCGGAGCAGAGATAGAGCGCGAGCGCCGCGACCTGCTCGACGGTGACGAACTGCTTGGTCGGCTGCGCCGTCAGCATGACGTCGTTGATGACCTGCTCGCGAGTGAGGCCGCGCGTCTTCATGGTGTCGGGAATCTGCCGCTCGACGAGCGGCGTCCACACATAGCCGGGGCTGATGCAGTTGACGGTGACGCCGTGCGTCGCGAGCTCGAGCGCCACGGTCTTGGTGAGGCCGGCGATGCCGTGCTTGGCCGAGACGTAGGCCGACTTGAAGGGCGAGGCCGTGAGGGAATGCGCCGAGGCGGTCGAGATGATTCGCCCCCAGCCGCGCCGCTTCATGCCGGGCACCGCCGCCCGGATGGCGTGAAAGGCGGAGGACAGGTTGACCGCGATGATCTGGTCCCACTTCTCGGGCGGGAACTCCTCGATCGGCGACACGTGCTGGATACCGGCATTGTTGACGAGGATGTCGACCGCCCCGAAGGCTGTCTCGGCCTCCCGGATCATGCCGGCGATCGCGTCCGGTTTCGCCATGTCGGCCGCCGAATGGATGGCCTTGACGTCGAACTCGGCCTCGATGCCGCTCCGCGCGCGCTCGATCTCGCCAGCATCGCCGAAGCCGTTGAGGACCACGTTGGCGCCTTCTTTGGCCATGGCCCGGGCGATGGCGAGCCCGATGCCGCTGGTCGAGCCGGTCACGACCGCTGATTTGGAGCGAAGCATCATCGAGAACCTCCTGTGCTCGGCTCCATCTAGAGCCGCTGAGGCCGCAAGTCACGGCACCGGGAAGATCGGCCGCAGAGGCTAGGTCACGATGCGTTTTGATCGAGACGATCAAAACGCATAAACGTGAACGCTTCTAAGGGGTTGGGTATGATGTTCTTTCCAAGAGTCGTATCCACTTTCCGGCATCGTGCTCGTCTGGGCGTCGCCGGCCCTTTCTGGTAAAACCCGCGGCGACCGCTTAACTGAGCCGAAGCTGACCTGGCAGCACCTGAACCGAGACAATGGCCGCGACCGATCACCGCCATCGAACTGCGGGCGCCTGCGCCCATGCCGCGCACCAATCGGAGCGCGCCAGGGACGCGCTGACGAGCGCCGAGGCGTCGTGCCGGGCTCGGGGCGCGCGCCTCACGCCCATGCGCCGCGGGGTGCTGGAGACCCTCTATGCCACGCACCGCCCGCTCGGCGCCTATGACATCATCGAGGTGCTGGCCGGGCGGGACGGCCGGCGCCTGGCTCCGATCACGGTCTATCGCGCCCTCGACTTCCTTCTGGAGCAGGGGCTCGCGCATCGCCTCGCCAGCCGCAACGCCTTTATCGCCTGTCCGCACGACCATGCCGCCGATGATCTCGTCGCGTTCCTCATCTGCGAGGCCTGCGGCGGCGTCGACGAGATGGCCTCGCCCGGCGTCGCGGACGCCGTCGCCGATCTTCTCGCGGCGGAGCGCTTCGATCCGCAGCGCCAGGTGCTCGAGATTTCCGGGCGCTGCGCCCATTGCCGGGGCCAGGTCCATGCCGCGTGAGCGCCACCCCTTGCGACAACCGAACACCCGCGTGAGCCCGTCCGGAGTCCTGCCATGACCCTCGTATCCCCAATCGAGGCCGAGGCAGGCCCGCGGCCGCGGCACGGCACCATCGCCGTCGCGGTCGGCGGCGTGCAGGTGGGCGGCGGCGCGCCGATCGTCGTCCAGTCGATGACCAACACCGACACGGCCGACGTCGAAGCGACGGCGGCGCAGGTGGCGGCGCTGGCCCGGGCCGGGTCTGAGATCGTGCGCATCACCGTCGACCGGGATGAAGCGGCCGCCGCCGTGCCGCATATCCGCGACCGGCTCGGCCGCTCGGGCGTCTCGGTGCCGCTCGTCGGCGACTTCCATTATATCGGCCATAAGCTGCTCGCCGAGCACCCGGCCTGCGCAGAGGCGCTCGACAAATATCGCATCAATCCCGGCAATGTCGGCTTCAAGGACAAGAAGGACCGCCAGTTCGGCGCCATCGTCGAGACCGCTATCCGGCACGACAAGGCGGTGCGCATCGGCGCCAATTGGGGCTCTCTCGACCAGGAGTTGCTCACGCATCTGATGGACGACAACGCGAAGGCGGAGCATCCCCTCGGCACCCGCGCCGTCACCCGAGAGGCGATGGTGCAGTCGGCGCTCCTCTCGGCGGCGCGGGCGGAAGAAATCGGCCTCGCCAAGGACCGCATCATCCTGTCGGCCAAGGTTTCGGCGGTGCAGGACCTGATCGCCGTCTACCGCGATCTCGCCCGCCGGTCGGATTACGCCCTGCATCTCGGCCTGACCGAGGCCGGCATGGGCTCGAAGGGCATCGTCGCCTCCTCGGCCGCCCTCGGCATCCTCCTGCAGGAAGGGATCGGCGACACCATCCGGTTCTCCCTCACCCCGGAGCCAGGCGGCGACCGCACCCTCGAGGTGAAGGCGGCGCAGGAGCTCCTGCAGACGATGGGGTTCCGCACCTTCGTGCCGCTCGTCGCCGCCTGCCCCGGCTGCGGGCGCACCACCTCGACCGTATTCCAGGAGCTGGCGCGCGACATCCAGGACTGGATCGCCGTCTCCATGCCGGGATGGCGGCGCACCTATCCCGGCGTCGAGACCCTCACCGTCGCGGTGATGGGCTGCATCGTCAACGGGCCGGGCGAATCGAAGCACGCCGATATCGGCATCTCCCTGCCGGGCACCGGCGAGCAGCCGGCTGCCCCGGTCTTCATCGACGGCCGCAAGGCCATGACCCTGCGCGGCCCAACCATCGCCCAGGATTTCAAGACGATCCTCAACGACTACATCGACAGGCGCTATGGACCGGGAACGCGCACGGCAGCCGAATAATCCCGTGCAGGCTGTCCGGAGCTTTGTGGAACTCGCGGCCGAGATTCCGTTTTAAGCTTTAGCGCGGTGTGCTAAGGAGCCCGCCGCGCAGGCGATGGCCGTCGCGAGATCCCGGCGAGAGGCCGCCTTAAAGCCGCACGACGAGCGGTCATTCCGAGTTTGGCGGACCCCGAAGAACCTGCATCATGCCGCAAGAGCAAGCCCTCGCTGCCGGGCACGCCGACTCCGCCGCGCCGGCCGTTTCGGCGTATCCGGAAAGCCACGCCAAAGTCGGTCTCTGGACCCTCGCGCTCGGCGCCATCGGCGTCGTCTACGGCGATATCGGCACCAGTCCGCTTTACGCCATGCGCGAGACGATCGCGGCGGCGGCCGGACATGCCGGACCCGTCTCGCGCGAGCTCGTGATCGGCATCCTGTCCCTCCTCCTATGGGCGCTGGTCCTGACCGTGACGGTCAAATACGTCCTTATCCTGCTCGAGGCCGACAACAACGGCGAGGGCGGCTCGCTGACGCTCGTCGCCTTGGCGCAACGGACCTTGAGCCGGCGCAGCTTCCCCGTGCTGGTGATGGGCATGGCCGGAGCCGCCCTTTTCTATGGCGACGCGGCGATCACCCCGGCGATCTCCGTGCTCTCCGCTGTCGAAGGGCTGAAGCTCGTGACGCCTGCTTTCGAGAGCTATGTCCTGCCGATCGCCCTCGTCATCCTGATCGGGCTCTTCGCGGTACAGAGCCGCGGCACGGGACGGGTCGCCGCGTTCTTCGGTCCCGTCACCTTAGTCTGGTTCATCACCATGGCGGCCCTCGGCCTGCTCCATATCGCCGACGATCCGGGCGTTTTCCTCTCCCTCAACCCGTATTACGGCGTCGCCTTTCTCGTGACCCATCCCGGGATCGCCTTCGCGATTCTCGGCAGCGTGTGCCTCGCCGTCACCGGCGCCGAGGCGCTTTACGCCGATCTCGGCCATTTCGGCCGCCGGCCCATCCGCGTCGCCTGGTTCGCCGTCGTTCTTCCCGCGTTGACGCTCAACTATCTCGGTCAGGGCGCGCTTCTCCTGTCGGACCCGAGCGCGATCGAGAACCCGTTCTTTCTGCTGGCGCCCGGCTGGGCGCTTCTCCCCCTCGTGATCCTGGCCACCCTCGCAACGATCGTCGCGAGCCAGGCCGTCATCACGGGAGCTTATTCGCTCACCCGGCAAGCCATCGGCCTCGGCCTCCTTCCGCGCCTGGAAGTCCGCTTCACGTCGGAATCGCACCAGGGGCAGATCTACCTGCCCCGCGTCAACGCGCTTCTTCTGCTTGCGGTCGTGACGCTCGTGCTTCTGTTCGGCTCGTCCAGCAGCCTCGCCAGCGCCTACGGCATCGCCGTGTTCGGCACCATGGTGATGACGACCCTCCTCGCCTGCGTGGTCATCAGCAGGAACTGGGGCTGGGGGCCTGTGAAGACGGCCCTGCTCATGGTGCCGCTGCTTCTCATCGACCTGACCTTCCTGTCGTCGAATCTGTTGAAGGTCTTCGACGGCGGCTACGTTCCTCTCCTCATCGCCGGCGGATTCTTCATCGTCATGCTGACGTGGGTGCGCGGCACGCGCATCCTGTTCGAGAAGACCCGCAAGGCCGACGTGCCGCTCATGGAACTCATCGGCATGCTGGCCAAGAGCCCGCCGCATCGGGTCAAGGGCGCGGCGGTGTTCCTGACGAGCGACCCCGAGACCGCCCCCTCGGCCCTCCTGCACAACCTCAAGCACAACAAGGTGCTGCACGAGAAGAACGTCGTCCTGACCATCCGCACGGTCGACATCCCGCGCGTCAAGGAAGACGAGCGCGTCACCATCGAGCATATCGGCGACAGTTTCTGGAAGGTCATGATGACATACGGCTACATGGAGCAGCCGAACGTGCCGCGCGGGCTCGCCATCCTGCGCAAGCAGGGATTCAAGTTCGACATCATGGCGACCTCGTTCTTCCTGTCGCGGCGCTCGATCCGCGCGGCCGCCCATTCGGGGATGCCGCTGTGGCAGGACAAGCTCTTCATCGGCCTCGCCACGACCGCCACCGACGCCACGGACTTCTTCCAGATCCCGACCGGCCGGGTTGTGGAGGTCGGCACGCAGGTGACGGTGTAGCGCTTGCTCATCCCCGCGGCTCAGGCGAATCTGCGCGCGGGCAGGTCGGGACGCTCAGAAACATGCGGTTGTTGGGAGGAGATGGAGCTGGCCCGCTGCGCCGCGCTCTCGGTTATGTCGCGGGTTTCCTTGTCGCCGCGGCGCTTGCCGTCCTCCTCCTCGGCCTCGTCTATCGGTTCGTGCCGCCCGTCTCGACGCTCATGCTGGCGCGCTGGGCGACCTTCCGCCCGGTCGAGCGCATCATCGTGCCGCTCGACGCAGTCGCGCCGTTCCTGCCGACGGCGGTGATCGCCTCCGAAGACGCGCGCTTCTGCGCCCATCGCGGCGTCGACTGGGGCGCGCTGCGCGATGTCATCGACGATGCCGGCGACGACGGACCGAGCCGGGGCGCCTCGACCATCGCCATGCAAACCGCCAAGAACGTGTTTCTCTGGCCCGGGCGCTCCTACATCCGGAAAGCGCTCGAATTGCCGATCGCCCTCTATCTCGACCTCGTCTGGGGCAAGCGCCGTGTCATGGAGGTATATCTCAACGTCGCCGAATGGGGCGAGGGCATCTTCGGGGCCGAGGCGGCGGCGCGCCACCATTTCGGCAAGAGCGCGCGCAGCCTGACCCGCAGCGAGGCGGCCCTTCTCGCCGCGGCTTTGCCGAACCCGCGGATGCGCGACGCCGGGCAGCCGACGGCCCGGCACCGCTCCCTCGCCGGCCGCGTCCTCGCCCGCAGCGAGGGTGGCGCCGCGAACGCGTGCCTGCGCTCCGCTCGCTGACCCGGAAGGGACTAGCCAGCCCGGGCTTGAGCTTGTATAGACCGCCCCCTCACCGAGATTGAAGGCAAGCGAGCGATATCCGGCCCGGCCGGCGCGCGTCGCCCGTGGAGACAGCCATGGCCGTTCCGAAACGAAAGACTTCGCCGATGAAGCGCGGCCAGCGCCGGTCGGCCGATGCCCTCAAGGCCCCCACTTACGTGGAAGACAAGGATTCCGGCGAGCTGCGCCGTCCGCATCATGTCGACCTGAAGACCGGCATGTACCGCGGCCGCCAAGTCCTCAAGGTCAAGTCGGATTCCTGACCGTCCGCCGGAGAGACTGGCTTCAAGCCGGCCTCATCTTGAGGGGCAAAGCCCGTAACGGCCGAGCCCGAAAGGACGCATAACCCCGCGCGTGCTTCGAGGCTCGCTGCGCTCGCACCTCAGCATGAGGATGGCAGAGTCGCGGTGCGCCAAGCAGGCGCCTAACGAACTGCGTTAAAGAACCCTCTCGACACGGGGCTGGCGCGGGCGCGCCGGCGCCGTTCCGTAGCGGGCCGCGGCATCGGGCGACGCCGCCCGTCGATGCAATCGAAAATCCGGCAGGCTCTCCCGGCAGGCCAGCATCTGCGTGACGAACGTCGCGAGCGGACGGCTGCGTCCGCTGCGGCCTCCCTCCTCGCGCGCCAGCGGCACCAAGGCGCGCGACGCTTCCGGTTTACCATGAATCTCGGCCGGGCTCTCGTTCATAGGCGGGTCGGAGCAAGTTGCCGGCCAGGTTTTACTTCTCGTTAAGACGCGCACCTGCATCATTTCGAAACACAGTCGATGGGCCAGGGTTCCGTGGAAAGGCCGCGTGGGCAGCCGTGTGCCACGCGCTGCAGGGTCTTGAAAGGGTAATCATGCGGGGTCACGCGCCGAACGGAGCATCGCACGGCGGCGCGGCCGGCGTCGCCCTCGATCCGCGGGCGATCCTCACCTCGATCGGCGAAGTCGTCTACGACTGGGACATCGCCTCCGACCGCATCACCTGGGGGGTGAACGCCGCCGATGTTCTCGGCGTCGGTGACCTCACGGCCTTGTCGTCGGGCCGGGACCTGGCTCTCATGACGGAACCCGGCAGCGGCTCGACACGACACGAGGCGATCTTCTCCTCCGCCGCGAGCGACGGCGGCAGCGGCGTCACCTACCGCACCCGCTACGCGCTTCGCCTGCAGCCGAGCCGGTCCATCGTCGTCGAGGATAGCGGGCGCTGGTTCTCCGACGCCGACGGCCATCCCGCCGTCGCCCACGGGGTGATCCGCATCGACCGCGCCGGCTCCCCGACCGGGCTTGGGGACGGCGACCACGGCGGCGACCGCGACGGCGGAGCCTTCCAGGACCGGTCCAGGTTCCTCGGCCAGATCAAGGACGATGTCGCCGAGACGGCGCGGGCCAAGCGTTCCATGACCCTGGTGGTCGCCGCCATCAAGGATCTCGCCCGCCTCAACGACGAATTCGGCTCCGACGAGGTGGACCGCATCATCGGGGAGGTGACGAGCCGCATCCGC
Organism: Beijerinckiaceae bacterium; assembly: GCA_035630175.1. Taxonomy (GTDB): domain Bacteria; phylum Pseudomonadota; class Alphaproteobacteria; order Rhizobiales; family Beijerinckiaceae; genus JAJKJG01. The sequence continues at coordinate 4,497 of DASQLE010000063.1, read as the reverse complement.
AGCGTCATGCGCCGTCGCGACAAGCTGGTCCGCTACTCCGGAAACCGGTTCGCCCTAGCGCTCCTGTCCTGCCCGTCCGAGCAGGCGGACACCGCCATCGCGCGGCTCGCCAACCTGATCCAGTGCGAGCCGATCGCCACCGCCAGGGGGCCCGCGTCCGTGCGCCTGTGCATCGGCGCGGCGGCGGCGCCGCAGCATGCGGCCGACGCGCCCGGGCTCCTGCGCCGGGCCGAAGAGGCCATGGCGGTCGCCAAGCGGGGCGACCGCGGCTCGTTCGTCCTTTACGACGCGTCCTTGAGCCGCGACACCGAGCGCCGCGGCCGCGGCGCTCCTTCCGTCGACGTGATCGAGGCCCTTAACACGCGCCGCATCGTCTGCGCGCGCCAGCCGATCGTCGACGCTCGCAGCCGCGCCGTGGCCTTCTCCGAGGCGCTGCTGCGCATCAGGACGCCCGAGGGCCGCGTCGTCAGCGCCGGCGACGTCGTCCCGGCCATCGAGCGCGCCGGCCTCGTCTCGCTGATCGACGGGCGCATGCTGGAGATGACGGCCGATTATCTCCACGCGCATCCCGAGGAGCGGATGTCGATCAACGTCTCGCCCTTGACGGTCGAAGCGTCCGACTGGCCCGGCACCCTCGCCGCCCATATCGGCGCCCGGCCGGGCATCGCCTCGCGTCTCATCATTGAGGTGACCGAGACGGCGGCGGTGCGCGATCCGCATGCCACCCGCGCCCGCCTCGACGCCATGAAAGCGCTCGGCGTCGCCATCGCCATCGACGATTTCGGCGCCGGCCATACCTCGTTCAAGCATCTGCGCAGCTTCCCGGTCGACATCCTCAAGATCGACGGGGCCTTCGTGCAGAATCTGGCGCGCTCAAGCGACGACCGCTTCTTCGTGCGCACGCTCGTCGATCTCGCCCATCATCTCAACATCACAACCGTGGCGGAATGGGTCGAGGACGAGGACACTGCCCGCACGCTCGCCGAATGGGGCATCGACTTCTTGCAAGGGGACCATTGCGGCGCGCCGGTGCTCGTCGAGGACGGCGGCGCCGCGCCGTCGGCTGCCGTCGCCTGAACTACTTCCGCGAGAGCGCTTCCAGCTTCTTCTGCATCTCGGCCATCTGCTGCTTGAGATGGTCGAGCTCGCTGCCCTCCGTGGGCGGGCTTTCATCCGCATCGCCGACGGACCGTTCCGGGCCGATGCGGTCGGAGGAGCCGCGAAAGGGTGAGAACATCTTCATGGCCTCTGTGAACAGGGCCATGTTGGCGCGCGCTTGCTCGCCCATGACCGCGAAGGCGCTCGGCCCGAACGCCTTGGTCATCTGCTCGCGCAGCTTCTCCTGCTCGCGCGTGAGATTGTCGATCGACAGTTCGAGGTAGCTCGGCACGAGCGCCTGCATGCTGTCGCCGTAGAAGCGGATGAGCTGGCGCAGGAACGTCACCGGCAGGAGGTTCTGCCCCTCCTTGCTCTCCTGCTCGAAGATGATCTGCGTCAGGACCGAACGGGTCAGGTCCTCGCCGCTCCGCGCGTCGTGCACCGAAAAATCCTCGCCGCCGCGGACCATCTTCGAGAGGTCCTCGAGGGTGACGTAGGTCGAGGTCCCGGTGTGGTAGAGGCGGCGATTGGCGTATTTCTTGATGACGGTGGGTGCCTTGTCGGTCGCCATGATGCTCCTGATCTCGACGGGGGCAGCCCGCGAAACGAGAACTGTAGCGGCAAACCGGGGTGGGGTCGCCACAAGGGCGCAGCATTTCACCTGCCATCGTAAACGGCAAGATGCGCCGGCGGCGTGCACGCGGACGCGGCAATGGCGCTCCGCGGCCTTGACTTCGTACCGCCCGCTGCTTTCATCCGGGCACATACGCCCAAATCTTGGACGCACGCCCGCGTCGGAGCCACAACAGGAGAGCATAATGGCCGGACAGAATGGACAGGCAATCGTGGTCGTCGGCGCGGCCCGCACGCCGGTCGGCTCCTTCAACGGCGGCTTCGCCAACACGCCGGCCCACGACCTCGGCAAGGTCGCCATCACGGAGGCCTTGAAGCGCGCCAAGGTCGAGCCGGGCGAGGTCGACGAGGTCATCCTCGGCCAGATCCTCACGGCCGGCCAGGGTCAGAACCCGGCCCGCCAGGCGGCCATCAATTCCGGCATCCCGCAGGAGGCGACCGCCTGGGGTCTCAACCAGCTCTGCGGCTCCGGGCTGCGCGCCGTCGCCATCGGCATGCAGCAAATCGCCGGCGGCGACGCCAATGTCATCGTCGCCGGCGGCCAGGAATCCATGTCCATGGCCCCGCATGCCGCGTATATGCGCTCGGGCACCAAGATGGGCGACTTCAAGCTCGTCGACACCATGATCAAGGACGGGCTTTGGGATGCTTTCAATGGCTATCACATGGGCACGACCGCCGAAAACGTCGCCCAGCGCTGGCAACTCACCCGCGACGAGCAGGACAAGTTCGCGGTCGCCTCCCAGAACAAGGCCGAAGCGGCCCAGAAGGCGGGCCGGTTCAAGGACGAGATCGCGCCTGTCACCGTGCCCGGCCGCAAGGGCGACGTGGTCGTCGATCAGGACGAGTATATCCGCGCCGGCGCGACGCTCGAAAGCGTCGCCAAGCTGAAGCCGGCCTTCTCGAAGGACGGCACGGTCACGGCCGGCAACGCGTCCGGCATCAATGACGGCGCTGCCGCGGTCGTGCTGATGCGCGCCGACGAGGCTGAGAAGCGCGGTCTCACCCCTCTCGCCCGCATCGTCTCCTGGGCGACGGCCGGCGTCGATCCGGCCATCATGGGCACGGGCCCGATCCCGGCCTCGCGGCGGGCGCTCGAGAAGGCCGGCTGGAAGGTCGGCGATCTCGATCTCGTCGAAGCCAACGAGGCCTTCGCGGCGCAGGCCTGCGCGGTCAACAAGGACATGGGCTGGGACCCGGCGATCGTCAACGTCAACGGCGGCGCCATCGCCATCGGCCACCCGATCGGTGCCTCCGGCGCCCGCGTTTTCGTCACGCTCCTGCACGAGATGCAGAAGCGGAACGCCAAGAAGGGCCTGGCCACCCTGTGCATCGGCGGCGGCATGGGCGTCGCCATGTGCGTCGAACGGTAGAGCGCCACGTCATCCCAGGGCGAACCGAAGGTCCGAGCCCGGAACCCAAGACTGGGTGGGACGCGTGGTGCTCGTGAGTGGGTTCCGGGTTCGCGCCTGCGGCGCGCCCCGGAATGACAAATAATAAACCGAGGGAGAGAAACAGATGGCACGCGTGGCATTGGTGACTGGCGGCAGCCGCGGCATCGGGGCGGCGATCTCGAAGGCGTTGAAAGGGGCCGGATACGCGGTGGCGGCAAGCTACGCCGGCAACGACGAGGCGGCAAACAAGTTCAAGGGCGAGACCGGCATCCCGGTGTTCAAGTGGGACGTCGGCGACTTCGACGCCTGCGCGGCCGGCGTGAAAAAGGTCGAGGCCGAAATCGGCCCGGTCGATGTCCTCGTCAACAATGCCGGCATCACCCGCGACGGCTTCTTTCACCGCATGAGCAAGGAGCAATGGTCGGCGGTGATCCGCACCAACCTCGACTCGCTCTTCAACATGACGCGCCCGGTCATCGAAGGCATGCGCAGCCGCAATTTCGGCCGCATCATCGTCATCTCGTCCATCAACGGCCAGAAGGGCCAGATGGGCCAGGTGAACTACTCGGCCGCCAAGGCGGGCGACATCGGCTTCGTCAAGGCGCTCGCGCAGGAGAACGCCAACAAGGGCATCACGGTGAACGCGATCTGCCCCGGCTATATCGGCACCGAGATGGTGCAGGCGATCGACCCGAAGATCCTCGAGACCAAGATCATCCCGCTGATCCCGGTCGGCCGGCTCGGCAAGCCCGAGGAGATCGCCCGCGCGGTCGTCTACCTTGCGGACGAAGAGTCCGGCGCCTTCATCACCGGCTCGACCCTGTCCATCAACGGCGGCCAATACATGATGTAGGAGCTCACCTCTCCCGCTCGCGGGAGAGGTCGAGTCCGCGGAGCGGACCGGGTGAGGGCCGCGCTGCCCTCACCCTACCCTCTCCCGCAAGCGGGAGAGGGTTTTTCGTCACGATGACGCAACGCAACGCCACCCTCGTCGGCTTCGGCGCCGTCGCGCTCTGGTCGCTGCTCGCGCTCTTCACCGCCGCGACCGGAGCCGTGCCGCCGTTCCAGCTTGCGGCCATGACTTTCGCCATCGGCGGCACGATCGGCTTCGTCTCGTGCGTCGCCCACCGCGGCGCCCTGCAAGCGCTCCGGCAGCGGCCGGTCGTGTGGGCGCTCGGCATCGGCGGCCTGTTCGGCTATCACGCCCTTTACTTCGCCGCGCTGCGTCTCGCGCCGCCGGCTGAAGCCGGGCTCGTCAACTACCTCTGGCCGCTCCTCATCGTGTTGTTCTCGGCGCTGCTGCCGGGCGAGCGCGTCAAGCTCGCCCACGTCGCCGGCGCTCTCCTCGGCTTTGCCGGCGTCGTCGTCCTGA